>CALJDF010000265.1 GCA_938023835.1 uncultured Alphaproteobacteria bacterium | reverse complement strand
AGCGTTCTGGAAATGCCGCGATCGATGCGCCCGGTGGCGGGCTATCCGACGTTGGCGATCTCGATCTTGCTGCCGGTGGCGTGGAACCTGGTGCGTGAACGCTATGCCGATTGGGGCCTGGTGGTGGGCGTGTTGGCGGTGTTCTTGGCCGCGGTGGGCTTTCGCAGTATCGATGGCCGGTTGTTGCTCGAGACCTTGCCGATGGGCACGCATTGGCTGTGGCACAGCTTTGGCGCGGGCGCGGTGCACCTATTGATCATATACATCTGGCGCAGCGATGTGCGGGTCCGCGATCGGGTGCCCGAGGGCCCGCCGGTGCGCTCCGCCGTCACTTAGGGTTTTCGCCGCGCACCGGCGTGCACCGCGCGTTCAAAACCAAGCAGCAAGCCGATGGGCGACAGCCCTAGGCGATTATTTCGCCGAGGCTTGGCGCGCGCGCGGCGAATCCAGTATGGTCGCCCCCACGCACCCGTAGCTCAGCTGGATAGAGCGCTGCCCTCCGAAGGCAGAGGTCACACGTTCGAATCGTGTCGGGTGCGCCACTTATTCTGCCGGTTTTTGTTTCAAGCTTTCGAAGCAGGATATAGCGGGTGACCTGCTCCCCGGAAACTGGTCCAGGATGAATGAGAGAGTCCGGGGAGCAGGTCAGATCCGACCGAAGGGGAGGCAGCGCCTCCCATTTTATTAGTAGCTGCTATAAGTAGCGAGCACAGCTGTATGGTCGACAGTCTTTCTAGTGGGCCCTTGATCGAATATCTGTTCGAGATAGAGTCTGACGATGCGTTGGACACCGGTCATACTTCTATTGATTGCAATTGCTATCGCCGTTGTCGTTGCTCGTGGCCTCCCGGAAGACACCAACAACGCGCGCGACCCAAATGCTCAGGCAACACCGATTGACGATGCGGCGCGGGTGGCAGCGCCCTCAGGCGACTAGACAACAAGTAGCGACAGTAAGTCGACACCCCTACCCACTTTCAATTGGTCGATGGTCGAGTAAATTTACAGAACATCGAATATGACGCCGCACCTCAACCCTTCGCAATCTGTCTCTCTTTTGCGGTGATTGGAATGTCGTTCGCGGAGCTATCCCGCTTCGACATCAGCCCTCTCTGATCGAACTCCCAATGCTCGTTTCCGTGCGTCAGATACCATTGGCCGGTGTCCCGATGTCGCCACTCGTAGACAAAGCACACCGAAATACGGTTCTGGTCGAAGCTCCACATCTCCTTCCGCAGCCGGTAGTCCTTCTCGATCGTCCATTTATCGCGAGGGTAATCTTCGACGGCCTCGCGGCCTGTTAGAAACTTGTCTCGTTCCCGCCATTCGCACTCTTCGGTGCAGGCACGTGCGACTGCATCCGCGTCTTGAAAGTTCCAACTGAGCTCCTTCGCTCGCACTTTGGCGGTCGCTGTCTCTCTGTCATACGGTGGCACCAACCGGATGGACATCGCGATCGATGCGGGCGATGACAAACCCTTGTGTGGTGTGCCACTTGAGCCCCAAAACTAAGTGCCATAGTTGGACAGGTCGCATCAAAAATAGGTGGGGATGGGCGCGTATTTCACGTCAAAATAAGAAGTTACGGGGAGTGTGTCGCGATGGTTCATCGCATAATCTATTGCTCGCGGGCCGTCGAAGGCCTTCAAGAAAAGGATGTCAGGGCAATCCTCGAGACCGCACGCCGGGCAAACCAGCGACTCGGCGTCACATAGATCCTCTTTCTGGTTCTCGGGGGTCATACGGGTCTCTATTTCAGGGTACGAGATCCGGTGAACGCACGCCCGACCGAGCTGGATCACCGCTTAAAAATTCTATTGGCGGTGATCCGATCTCCGACTCGACCCGTATCCCTCGGTACATCGTTTCATTGGTGAAATGTGCAAACCCGATACAGGAGACCTTTCTTGAAACTCAAAAAATTCCTTGCTGCAGGTGTCATCGCTGCCGGTACCTTTGCCTCGGCGGTCGCGGCGAATGCGTCCAATTTGGTCGAAACCGCTGTTGACGCGGGCCAGTTCAAAACACTGGTTGCCGCTGTGCAGGCAGCCGGGTTGGGCGATGCACTTTCCGGGCCCGGCCCGTTCACCGTTTTTGCTCCGACCGACGAGGCTTTTGCCAAATTGCCCGAGGGTACCGTTGAGGATCTGCTCAAGCCGGAAAACAAAGAGAAATTGGTTGCCATCCTCACCTACCACGTCATCTCAGGCAAAGTGATGGCGGGTGATGTCGCCGGCAAGAAACTCAACGTCGCGACGCTGCAGGGCGGCGAACTGGCCGTCGATGCCATATCGGGTGGCGTGATGATCAACGGCGCGACCGTGACCGCCGCTGACATCGAAGCATCTAATGGTGTCATTCACGTGATCGATCGCGTGCTCTTGCCCCCGCAATAAGTGAAAAAGGTGTTCGCGTCGCAGGGCGCGAGCACCCCTTCACTGAAGGCATATCGCAACATGCGTGCACTGCTCTCTATCGTTTCGACCTTTTTTCTCGCATCCTGTGGCACGATGAACCTGAGCGCGTTTCAAGGCACCGAACCCAAACTGGTCATCGAAGATTTCTTTACCGGCGAAACACGTGCATGGGGCGTCTTCGAGGACCGCTTTGGTAATCTGCGGGCGCAGTTCACGGTGGACATCCGCGGGACTTGGAATGATCCCACCCTCGTTCTCGAAGAGGACTTCGTTTACACCAGTGGGCGCACTGATCGGCGGGTGTGGGTAGTGACGAAGCAACCCGATGGGTCCTACCAGGGACGCGCCGCTGATGTGATCGGCTCTGCAACCGGAGTCGCCGAGGGTAACGCCTTTAACTGGACATACGTGATGGATCTGCCGGTCGGCGAGCGGACCCTCCGTGTCCGCCTCGATGATTGGCTATGGCTTCAGGAAAGCGGTGTCTTGATAAACCGTGCCCGCGTGACCAAATTTGGCGTTGAAATAGGCCAGATCACCATCTTCTTTCTCAAAGAAGGACACCATGTGGCGTCCATCGCCACAAACGGGGCGAAGAACTAGCTGTGGTAGAGGCGCTAGCCTATGAGAGAGTGCGGCGTCCGGTCTGGGCGCTCGCCATTGGCCGCACGAGGATGCACCGCATGATGGATCACGACGAAGCAGATTATTCTGCGTTAATCGTCCAGATTGCCGAAAAGCGCGATCGCAACGCTTTTGCCACGTTGTTCCGCCATTTTGCACCACGTATCAAAGGATTTGCATTGAAGTCCGCGCCGGACCCGGCCATGGCCGACGAACTTGTTCAAGACACCATGTTAGCCGTTTGGCGTGCAGCACAGACCTACGATCCGGCGCGTGCTTCCGCAACAACCTGGATTTTCACGATTTGCCGCAATAAGCGCATTGATCTCTTCCGTCGGCGCAATCGGCCCGAAGCCGATCCGCCCGAGGAAGGCGACTGGGTCATGCAACCCACGCAAGAAAACAGCGCCGAAATCAGTGCTGCCTTCCGGCGCACACGGGCGTTGATGAATGAGCTACCCAGCGAGCAGGCTGACGTTCTTAGAATGTCGTTTTTGGAAGACAAACCCCATCGTGCCATTGCTGCCGAGACCGGCCTGCCGCTCGGTACGGTGAAATCGCGTATACGTCTGGCGCTTGCGACATTGCGTCAGGGATTGGAGCAGTAAATGTCTGGTCAGCATCATCCTAGTCTCGAAATTATTGGGGATTATGCCGCGGGTAGCTTACCCGAACCGGTCGCATTGGCGTTGGCTGTTCATATGTCGTCCTGCTCGGCGTGCCGCATGGCCGTCCAAAAGCTCGAGGTGATCGGTGGGGTCGTGCTTGACGAATTGCCACCGGCAGCAATGGATACCGAGGCGGAGCTTGACCGTGCGTTGTCCAGTCTCGACGAGGCGAAGTCCGCAGAATCCCCAAGCGAACCAAGCGATCTCCCGCACGCCTTATTGCGGCGTGTACCGGGTGATTTGGCCAAGCTACCGTGGCGGCGGGTGGCGCGGGGCGTCGCGGAATTTGCGATTGATAACTACGAGGCAGGCTATCGCGCTAAACTGCTTCGCATTCAATCTGGGGCGTCGGTGCCGCGCCATACCCATCGAGGCGAGGAATACACGGTCGTCATCGCGGGCGCCTTCTATGATTCCGATGTTGTTTACAACAAAGGCGATTTCGCCGAGGCCGATCCTACTGTGCGGCATCAGCCCATCGCGACCGATGGTGGCGTGTGCTATTGCCTCGCCGTGACCAACGCCCCGCTCAAGCTGCTCGGTCCGATCGGTCGATTAATTGATCCGTTGCTCCGGCGCCGTGCAGAGCACTAACGAACGCAACGTCACCCAGGACAACCATTTTCATTGTATCCAACCTGATAGGCTGTCCCTTATTTTTGTCAGTTAGCGAGAACGCTTTTTGGTTGCGCTCTCGGTATCGGCCGAAGTTTTTGGGATAACCAGTAGAGCGCACCGAGAACCCAGTTGACGGTCGGCAGTCTCGCGGCAACACCCAAAAACCTTAGTCGAGGAAGGGTTGACCACATCAGAGAGAAGATCTGGATGCCAGACACCACGTCGCCTCTAGTATCAATCTCGTGGATGCGCCTGAGCGCGCTTTCTCTGTCAATAGAATCAGGAAGCTCTACTTGTTCACATAGGTCGGTCCAAACAATCTTGTCCGCACCACGGAGTGATTTGTAGAAAGATATTTCTCTCGAACAAACCGGACAGCCACCGTCGTCGAAGACGTGAAAAATGCTTCCTGAGACTATCTGTAGCACTACTTTCCCCTGACTTTTTTCTCGTTCTCAACATTACTTACGTCCGAGTTCGCAAGATGGATCATTGCACTTGGTAGTGATCCATTCCGCTGTTTCCGGCGTAACCATTAGTAATCGTCATCTAAAGGAGGTTTCGAATGACTAGGTTCGACAGCCCGTACCGGGCAGTAATGGATTCCGAGCGCAACCCTCTCCGCCGGCTCCCAAAGGTCCAACGCTTTCAGATCATGTCAATGCTCGCCTTCATGTGGTCGATCATCTTCTCGGTCGGCATCGGGACTTGGGCTTGGTTCGGCGAACTTGTTGTTTTCCATCTTCTGGTATTGCTGGGCATGTTCATAACTGGCTGGACATTCGGGAATGCAAAGCAGTCGATGCCACGTGACCGCTACGTGCGGAGTGACGGCACCGCCGCGCATGACGATCTCTGGGGAGGTTAGCGA
>CALJDF010000264.1 GCA_938023835.1 uncultured Alphaproteobacteria bacterium | reverse complement strand
GGGTCGCCGCTCGGGTGGTTGTGGACAAGGATCACTGAAGAGGTCTCAAGTTCCAGTGCGCGTCGAACTATTTCTCGCGGATAGACCGGCGTGTGGGCGACCGTGCCCGAACATTGCTGTTCGTCCGCGATCAGCCGGTTTTTGCGGTCGAGAAACAGAACCCGGAACACTTCGGTTCCGCGAAAACTCATCGACGCGCGGCAGTATTCCAAGAGTGCGTCCCATGAGCCGATGATCGGCTGATCGACGGTGTTTCCGCGCGCCATGCGAATGGCCGCCGCCTCGACGACTTTCAGGCCTGCAACCACCGCGTCGCCCACTCCCGGCACTTCTTTCAGACGTGCCGGCGATGCCGCCAAAACGCGCTCGAAGGTGCCGAATTCCTTGGTCAGCGCTTTCGCGAGGGGCTTGGTATCACCCCGTCGGATGACGCCAAAAAGAACCAACTCAAGAAGTTCGTAGCCCGGAAGCCCGTCCGGCCCACCATCCAGAAATCGCGCCCGAAGTCGTTCGCGGTGTCCGAGCTGATCCGCTGCGGATTGCTTGCCGACCGTATCGCGTACCGTCGGCATCGAGAGGCCTAGCTATATGGGGGTCGGTCGAGCCCGGCGGGCGAGGCGGTAAAGATCTCGTAGCCATTGGCGGTGACGGCGATCGAGTGTTCGAACTGCGCCGACAACGAGCGATCCTTCGTGACCGCAGTCCAGCCGTCGTGGAGCATCTTCACTTGCCACTTGCCGAGATTGATCATCGGTTCGATCGTAAAGAACATGCCCTCGCGCAGTTCGGTGCCCGTCCCGGGCGCGCCGTAGTGCAAAATGTTGGGCGCGTCGTGGAAGACGCGGCCCAAGCCATGGCCGCAGAAATCGCGCACCACCGAGCAGCGCTGGGACTCGGCATATTCTTGGATGGCATGCCCGATATCGCCGGTCGTCGCGCCGGGTCGAACCGCTTCGATGCCGCGCATCATGGCGTCATAGGTCACGTCGCAAAGACGCCGGGCCTTAACACCAACATCGCCGACAAAAAACATTCGGCTCGAATCACCGTGCCACCCATCGACGAGCACCGTCACGTCGATGTTCACGATGTCGCCTTTTTGCAGCACCTTGTTCCCCGGAATGCCGTGGCAGACCACATGGTTGACCGAGGTGCAGATCGACTTCGGAAACCCGCGGTAGTTGAATGGCGCGGGGATTGCGCCGCGCTCCACGATGAACGCGTGCGCAAAGTCGTCGATCGACTCGGTGCTGGCGCCAGGCACGACGGTCGGCACGATAGCGTCGAGCGTTTCTGCCGCGAGCCGACCGGCCGCGCGCATCCCCCCGAAGTCCTCGGGGGCATGAAGCTTGATGGCGCCGGTATTGCGCAGTGGCGCTTCGGCCGCAAGGGCGTAGGTCATCCGTCTTATCTCCGTCTCGGCGCGTCGAAATCAATCTGACGGGCCACCGTTATATCGGTAAATCCGACCTGACACGCAAGACAAAGCACCTCAACCCCCTCATCCTGGGCGCTCTGGAGGGCCGCACCGTAGGCCGGGTCGATGTCCGTAGCGGCCTCAAAGCGGTCGCAATCCGCCCGTTGTACCAAAAAGAGCATTAAAGCCCGGTTACCGGCGGCTTTCATGCGGGCTAGCTCGGCCAAGTGCTTCGCGCCCCGGCTGGTCACGGCATCGGGGAACTCGGCAAGGCCCTCCTGGCGTACCAAATGGACGTTCTTCACTTCGACATAGCAATCCGGAAGATCGGGTTCGGAAAGGAGGAAATCGATCCGCGATCCCGCGCCGTATTTCACCTCGCGCCGAACCGTCCCATATTGGTCCAAGCTGGGCAATGTGCCGGCCTCCAACGCGGCGGCGACCATCCGATTGGCGTTCAGCGGGTTGATGCCCACCAAGGTCCCGTCGGCCCGCACCAACTCCCACGTATAGGGCAACTTGCGCTTGGGGTTGTCAGACACCGACAGCCACACCTGGGACTCAGGCTCGGCCACCCCGTGCATGGTGCCGGTGTTGGGGCAGTGCGCGGTCACCTCGCGCCCGTCATCCAAAACCACATCGGCGAAGAAGCGCTTGTAGCGGCGCACCAAACGGCCAGACAGCAGGGGGCTAGGCAAGATCATGGATCAATGATAGCGAACTATAGAGGGTCGGGTGACAAAGGATAACAACACGATGGCGACGTCCGAGCGTATCTATACGGCGAGTCTCATCATTATCGGCAACGAAATTCTGTCGGGGCGGACGCAGGATGCCAACCTGGCTTTCATCGGCCGCCGTCTGAACGAACGCGGCATTCGCCTACAAGTGGTCCGTGTCATTTCCGATGTCACGGATACGATCGTCGCCACCGTCAACGAATGCCGCGCCAAATTCGATTACGTCTTCACCACCGGTGGTATCGGTCCAACCCACGACGATATCACCGCCGACAGCATCGCCTTGGCGTTCGGCGTCGAGAACAAACCCAACGACGAGGCTTATCAGCTCTTGCTCGACCACTACGGTGATCCTGAAAAGATCAACAGCGCCCGCATCCGCATGGCGCACACACCGGTTGGCGCGCAGCTCATCCACAATCCGATCAGCCTCGCGCCCGGCTTTCAAATGGAGAACGTGTTCGTGATGGCGGGGGTGCCGCGGATCATGCAAGTAATGTTCGACGGGCTCGGCGATCGCTTGGTTGGCGGCAGGCCGCTGAAGTCACGCGCGATCGACGCGCGCCTCCCCGAAGGGGCGATCGCCGGCGGGTTGGGCAAGGTGCAAGAGCGCTTTGGGGACATCGATATCGGCTCGTATCCCTATTTCCGCGAGGGCTTGGTCGGGTGCACGCTGGTTCTCCGAGGGGCCGACGAAACCCAGCTTGATGCGGCGGCTGAAGAGGTCCGATCCCTCGTCCGCTCGGTCGGCGGCGACCCGGTCGACGAAACCACCTAGGACGCCGCAAATCTGCGTCTTGCCCCCGCCACAACCCCGCGGATAGGGTGACGCCCGTGCCCGCTTGGCGGAACTGGTAGACGCAACGGACTTAAAATCCGTTTCTCGAAAGGGAGTGGGGGTTCAAATCCCTCAGCGGGCACCAATAATTTCAATGGTTTAGCCCATATGGAGCGGGTTCGGCTCGTGGGCGGCAGTCCCTCAGCAAGCACATAGCAAGCACGGTTCACGGTGGCGGCTTAACGACCAGCCGCGTCCGTCGATCGACGTCGGTCAAGGCTCAACCTTCCGGGGGACCCAGCTGACACCTTTTCGATCACCGTCAGCATCCTGAAGGCCCTTCCGTTGTGGGTGCGGTCCTGAACGAATTCGTAAGACCAGACGTGGTTCGGCCAGCTCGG
>CALJDF010000263.1 GCA_938023835.1 uncultured Alphaproteobacteria bacterium | reverse complement strand
CTGGCGGAGAAAGGCCAGAACTCGTTCGGGCAGGATCAGGACGATGTCGTGCTGATCCCCATCAGCACGGCCCGCAAACGCGTGTTGGGGACCAGCGCGCGATCGCGCCCGGATTCGGTCAGCATCATCATGGTCAAGGCGGTGAGCGCGGCGCGCATGAAAGAAGCGGAAGACGAGGTCAATGCGCTGTTGCGCCTGCGCCACCGGATCGGTCCCGGCGACGAAGACGACTTTCGATTGCGCAACCTTTCCGAAATCACCGACGCCCGGGCCGAAAGCCAGCGCATCTTGACGTTGCTGTTATCGGCGGTGGCATCGATCGCGCTGTTGGTCGGCGGGATCGGGATCATGAACATCATGCTGGTCTCGGTGACCGAGCGGACCCGCGAGATCGGGTTGCGCATGGCGGTGGGCGCGCGGCGCAAAGACATCTTGGTGCAGTTCCTGGTGGAAGCGGTGACGCTGTCGCTGATCGGCGGCTTTATTGGCGTGGTGGCGGGGCTTGGCGGCGCGGCGTTGATCAGCAACCTGGCGGATTGGCCGGTGCTGATCGACCCCTTGGCCCTGGTGGTTGCGGTGGGCTTCTCGGCCGCTGTCGGCGTGTTCTTCGGCTATTACCCCGCGCGCAAGGCCGCCCGCCTCGACCCGATCGACGCGCTGCGCTACGAGTAGGCGCCTCGCGCTCGGCGTCAGTCCTCCAGGACGATGAGCAGGTCCTTGGTGTCGACGCGTGTGCCGGCGGGGGTGACGATATCGGCGACCTTGCCGGGCCGGTCGGCATAGACCGCGGTTTCCATCTTCATCGCCTCGATCGTGAGCAGGCGATCGCCGGCAGAGACGGCTTCGCCCTTGGCAACGGCGACGCTCACGACCAAGCCGGGCATGGGGGCGGCAATATGGAGCGGATTCCCGTCGTCGGCTTTGAGACGTTGGTGGGCATCGGCGGCCAACGACTCGTCGGCAACCTTCACGGTGCGGGGCTGGCCGTTGAGTTCGAAGAAGACGTTGCGCTCGCCCTCGTCGTTGGCCTCGCCGACGGCGAGAAGGCGCACCACGAGCGATTTACCGCGCTCGATGTCGATGTAGAGCTCGTCGCCCTCTTCGGGTCCATAGAAGAACGCGGGCGTCGGCAGCGAGCTGACATCGGCATATTGACGCCGGTGGTCGGCGTATTCCGTGAACACGCGGGGGTACATCAGGTAGGACGCGAGTTCGCGGTCGTCGATGTGGCGGTGGACTTTCTTTTCGGCTTCCTTGCGTGCCGCGTCGAGATCGATGGGTTCGAGCACCTGGCCGGGGCGAACCGTGAGCGGTTCGCGCCCTTTTAGGATCTTCTTTTGCAGCGCCTTGGGAAACCCGCCATGGGGTTGCCCGAGATCGCCATGGAAAAGCTCCACGACCGATTCGGGGAACGCGATCTCGCGCTCGGGGTCGCGCACTTCTTCCGGCGTCAGTTCATTGGTGACCATGAAGATCGCCATATCGCCAACGACCTTCGAGGTCGGCGTGACCTTGACGATATCGCCGAACATCTTGTTCACCTCGGCGTAGGCATGGGCGACTTCGGGCCAGCGCCAGGCATCGATGCCGACCGCGCGGGCTTGCTCGCGCAAGTTGGTGTATTGCCCGCCCGGCATTGCGTGTTCGTAGACCTCGGCCATGCCCGAACGCAGGTCGCTTTCGAACGCCGCATAGTAGCGCCGCACCCCTTCCCAATAGCTGGCAAGGCCGCGCAGCGTGCCGCGGTCGAGACCGGGATCGCGATCGGTGCCTTTGAGGGCTTCGCAAATCGCGCCGAGGTTGGGTTGCGAGGTCAGACCTGACATCGAGTCCATCGCCGCATCGGCAGCATCGACGCCGGCGTCGGCGGCCGCCAGGATGCTTGCCGCGGCAATGCCTGAGGTGTCGTGCGTGTGGAAATGAATCGGCAGGCCCACCTCTTGCTTGAGCGCGGTTACCAATTGGCGGGCGGCGGCCGGTTTGCAAAGGCCGGCCATATCTTTGATGCCAAGGATATGGGCGCCGGCTTTTTCAAGCTCCTTCGCCATCGCGACGTAGTATTGCAGCGTGTATTTTTCTTCATCGGGATTGGAAAGATCGCCGCTGTAGCAAATCGCGGCCTCGCACAACCGACCGGTCTTGCCGACCTCGTCGATGGCGACCCGCATGTTCTCGACCCAGTTCAAGCAATCGAAGACGCGGAAGACGTCGATGCCCGCATCGGCCGCTTGCTGAATGAAATAACGTACCACGTTGTCCGGATAGTTGGTGTAGCCGACTGCGTTCGCCGAGCGCAGCAGCATCTGCGTCATCAGGTTGGGCATCGCCTCGCGTAACTTGGCCAACCGATCCCAGGGGTCTTCTTTGAGAAAACGCATCGCGACGTCGAATGTCGCACCGCCCCAGCATTCGACCGACAGGAGTTCCGGCAACGCCCGCGCATAGACCGGCGCGATCTTAGTCATGTCGTGGGTGCGGAACCGCGTCGCCAACAGGGACTGATGCGCATCGCGGAACGTGGTGTCGGTGATGAGCAATTGTTTTTGCGCCAGCATCCATTGGGCGAACCCTTCGGGGCCCAAATCGTCCAGGCGGTTGCGCGACCCGAGCGGCGGATCGATATCCGGTGTGGACGGCATATGCGGCGGTGGAAAGCTCTCCGGGCGCAGGCGTCCGGCGACCTCGGGGTTACCGTTCACCAGAACGTTGCCGACGAACGAAAGAATACGTGTGGCACGATCGCGACGCGGCTTGAACGCAAACAACGACGGCGTTTCGTCGATAAACCGGGTGGTGTAGTCCCACGACGTGAAGCGCGGATTGCCGACCAGCTCTTCCAAAAAGACTAGGTTGGTCTTGACGCCGCGAATACGGAACTCGCGCAAGGCACGGTCCATACGGCGGGCCGCTTCTTCCGCCGACGGCGCCCAGGCCGTTACCTTTTCCAGCATGGAATCGTAATACGGCGTGATCACCGCGCCCGAGTAGGCGGTGCCGCCATCTAAACGAATGCCGAACCCATTGGCACCGCGATAGGCGGTAATCCGCCCGTAATCGGGGATGAATTGGTTTTCCGGATCCTCGGTCGTGATCCGGCACTGCAGCGCGTGCCCATTAAGCCGGATGTCGTCCTGGCCCGGCAGCCCCGCGGTGACGTCGCCGAGTTGATGGCCTTCGATCACCTTGATTTGGGCCTTGATCAAATCCACGCCGGTGACTTCTTCGGTCACGGTGTGTTCGACCTGAATGCGCGGATTGACCTCGATGAAATAGAAATCGCCTGATTTGGAGTCCATCAAGAACTCGACGGTGCCCGCGCACGCATACCCGACGGTGTGAGCAAGCCGCAGGGCCGCTGCGGTGAGGTCGCTGCGTTGTTGATCGGTGAGATACGCCGCGGGGGCGCGCTCGATCACCTTTTGGTTGCGCCGCTGCAACGAGCAGTCGCGTTCGAACAGATGGACGATATTGCCATGCAAGTCGCCAAGAATTTGCACCTCGACATGACGTGCGCCGTCGACAAATTTCTCGAGAAACACCTCGTCGTTGCCGAAGGCAGCGTTCGCCTCGCGCCGCCCGGCGGCGACCTGTTCGAGGAGGTCGTTTTCCTCTCTGATCAACCGCATCCCGCGCCCGCCGCCGCCCCAACTGGCCTTGAGCATGACGGGGTACCCGACCTCGGCAGCCAGACGCTGAACCTCGACATCGTCGCTCGGGAGCGCCTCGGTTGCCGGCACCATCGGGACATCCGATTGCGCGGCCAGCGCGCGGGCTTGCACTTTGTTGCCCAGAGCGCGCATGACATCCGGCGACGGACCGATGAACCGGATACCCGCTTTTGCGCAAGCCTCGGCAAAATCGGGGTTCTCGGAAAGAAAACCGTAGCCGGGATGAATCGCGTCAACGCCGGCGTCGCGCGCGATCCGAATCACACTGGGAATATCGAGGTAGGCCTGCACCGGCCCTTTGCCCTCGCCAACCAAGTAGGCCTCGTCGGCCTTGAACCGGTGAAGCGCGAAGCGATCCTCGCGCGAGTACATCGCTACCGTGCGCAATCCCAACTCTGTCGCGGCACGTAGGACACGAATCGCGATCTCGCCGCGATTGGCGACCATGATCTTGCGGATTTTCTTGCTCTGCTTGGGGTTCATGGCCGCGACCTTAGGTCCGGTGTCGCGGCCTGTCCATTGCCGGGCCACGCGCGTTTCGGCTTGCGAACATGGTTCGCGGCCGGGTCAAAGGGTTTTTAGGAACGCGCGAAGAACCCGGCGACCATCCGACCGACGGCAATGCCAAGGAACTGGGCGATCAGTCCGGCCACCGGCACACCGATCCATGGCGGGAACGACACCGCGCCCATCACGGTGGCCCATTGCGCCACCGGAAGCGAGAGAATGAATCCGCCAATCACGCCCCATCGCTGAAGACGGCTTTCTTCGCGCCGCAGTGCGTAGTTCAGAAACGTGCCGGACAGAAAGCCAAAGAAGACATAGGGCGCGATTTCGTCTTGGATATTGACCAACGCGTTCTCGCCAAACCGTACGAAAAGAACAAGAAGTTGGAGGAGTGGCCAGCCGATCGTCAGGCCAGCGATCATCATGGCGCGCCAAGCCATTATGAGTCCGTCAGCGGGCCCGTCGGGTCGCGCGCCACGCGATCGGCCACTTCTTCGCAGGTCAGGGCATTTTCTTCCATCTCGTCGGCAACCTCGGGGTTCTCCGATCCAATCAAGCGATAATGCGCAGCGACGTCCCGCAACAGCCGCGCGGCGAGATCCGCATTGGTTGGGGGCGACTTCGGCATGGCGCGCGCGTTACCGCCCCTTCAGCCGATCTGCGAAATGCTTGCGCACCTTGGCGACCTTGGGCATCGAGATATGAGCGATGTAGGGCTGCTCGGGATTTCGCGCGGCATAATCTTGGTGATATTCCTCAGCCTCGTAGAACGCTTCAAGCGGTTCGAGCGTGGTGACGATCTTGTCGTCATAGACCTTGGCCGCATCCAACTGGTCGATATAGGCCTGGGCGACGCGACGCTGGTCGGCATCGGTGACGAAAATGGCCGACCGGTACTGCGGTCCAAAGTCATTGCCCTGCCGGTTCAACTGCGTGGGGTCGTGCGCAACCGAGAAGAACACTTTGAGGATCTGACCGAAGGTGATGCGCGACGGATCGAAGCGGATCATCACGACCTCGGCATGCCCCGTCGTCCCGGAACAAACGGTTCTGTAGTCCGCAGTCTCCGCCGTACCACCGGCATAGCCAGCGGTGACTTGGACCACGGCCTCCAGCTGTCGGTACACGGCGTCAACACACCAGAAACATCCCCCACCCAAAACGGCAACACCTTCGGCAGCCGGGCCGAGATCGTCAGCCGGTTCGGGGAAATCTTCCGGGGCAATACGCGGCACGGCACAAAAATCCATGGCTCCGCCTATTTCATCGACGGGAACGTGTACTCGGCCCCGGCGCGAATGCCAGTGGGCCAGCGCGACGTGACGGTCTTGAGCTTAGTGTAAAAGTGCACGCCGTCGGGCCCGTGAATCGAATGGGCACCGAACAACGACCGCTTCCAGCCGCCAAACGAGTGAAACGCCATCGGCACCGGGATCGGGACATTGATGCCGACCATGCCCGCCTGCACGGTGGATGAGAACTCGCGGGCGGCGTCGCCGTCCCGTGTAAAGATCGCGGCGCCGTTGCCGTATTCGTGCGAGTCCACGAGTTCCTTGGCATTTTCGAAATCGGGCGCCCGCACCACCGAGAGGACCGGGCCGAAAATCTCTTCGCGGTAGATGCTCATGTCCGGCGTGACGTTGTCGAACAAGGTGCCGCCGACGAAATAGCCGTTCTCGTAGCCCTGCAATTTGAGATCGCGGCCATCGACCAACAAGTCAGCGCCTTCTTTTTCGCCGGCATCGATATAACCGCGCACTTTTTCGAAGTGCTGCTGGGTAACAAGCGGGCCCATCTCTGAATCAGGGTCCGTGCCCGGCCCAACCTTGAGCGACGCGATTTTCGGGGTAAGGCGTTCGATCAAGGCATCACCTGCGCTGCCGACCGCAACGGCAACCGACACGGCCATGCAGCGCTCGCCCGCCGAACCAAAAGCCGCACCCATCAAGGCGTCGGTGGCTTGATCCATATCCGCGTCGGGCATGACGACCATGTGGTTCTTCGCCCCACCAAGCGCCTGTACGCGTTTTCCCGCAGCCGACCCGGCGCGATAGATGTGCTCGGCAATCGCCGTCGACCCGACGAAGCTGATGGCCGCAACCCTTGGGTCTTCAAGCAGGGATTCGACAGCCTCGCGGTCGCCATTCACGAGATTGAAGACACCGTCGGGGAGCCCGGCTTCTTTGAGAAGTTCCGCCATGAACAAGGGTGCGGAGGGGTCTTTTTCGGAGGGCTTGAGCACGAAGGTATTACCGCACGCAATGGCGATCGGAAACATCCACATCGGCACCATCGCGGGGAAGTTGAACGGGGTAATACCGGCGCATACGCCAACCGGCTGGCGTGACGACCACGAATCGACATTGGTGCCGACGTTTTCGGAGAACTCGCCCTTTAAGAGGTGCGGAATACCGCACGCGAACTCGACGACCTCGAGACCACGCGCAATAGACCCGCCAGCGTCGGGTAACGTTTTTCCGTGTTCGGCCGTGACCAGCGCGGCCATTTCGTCCTTGTGCTGCTCCATCAAATCCTTGAACCGGAACATCACGCGTGCGCGCTGCACGGCCGGTGTCGCGGCCCAGGCGGCAAGAGCGTCTTGCGCGGCGCTGATCGCGTTGCGGGTTTCGTCGGCACTCGCGAACGGCACCGTGGCGGCTTGTTCGCCGGTTGCCGGATTGAATACCTCGCCGAACCGGCCGCTCGCCCCGTCGACCCGTTGACCGTTCACAAAATGATGTAGCGTTTTCATGCCCGCCTTCCCTCGATGTCTGTTGAGCGCCAAGGCGCCAACTCTGTCGTGCCTGAAAATATGGGGTCGTGCAAGACAACCCGGCGTGGCCGGGTTGGACCGGCCTATTCAGCGACGCGGCGGCGCTTGGCCTCGGCGAATTGTGCCTGGGTCATGATCTTTCGCAGCAGGTCGAGCTGTTCCGCGGCACGCCGGTGACCTTGGATGGCAGATCGGGCGAACCAAATGTGGGATTGAATGAGATCCCGCGTCACCCCGTTGCCGTCGAGATACAACCCCGCAATGAAGAATTGCGCATCGGCATTGCCGCGCGCGGCAGCGGGCAACCAGAAGCCAATCGCTTTTTCATAGTCGCGCCCCAAATAGGCGGCAACACCGGCGTTGACCGCCTGCCGATCCGTCGCCGTTTCGGCCGTACGTGGCGCCGGTGCAGCCGTCGGGGTCTCAGGTTCTTTGGCCAAGGCGGCGACCCGCGCCGGACCGGCTTCGCCCGTGCCGGGCACGACGGGCGCTGCCGCATTTGAGGCCGCCTCTTGGTCGAGGAAGGGCTGCACCGGCTGCGCCGCGCGAGCGGCCTCGGCAATGAGCAAATCAGGCACGGGCTGAATGGGAGCGCCGGCGTTGCGTCGGGGCGCGCGGCGCAGGAACGGCAACGGTGCCGGATCGTCGCCGGCTTTTTCGAGTTCTGTAAGGAGGGCGGCCCGATCGCGGTAATAGGTTGGGATCGCGCTAGGGGCGCGAACCGTTGCTGCCGCGTCGGCATCGGCAAGCAAGGCCGTTACCCGCTTGGCCCGACCGACCGGATCACCGGCACGGGGCGTATCGACAAAAGCGAGGGCACCCGTCTGCGCCTCTTCGCG
>CALJDF010000262.1 GCA_938023835.1 uncultured Alphaproteobacteria bacterium | reverse complement strand
TTGGAGGGTGCGCATATCGTAGCAATGCGACGGCACCCCTTCGGCGCAACTGGGACATCGACCACAGGAGCCAAAGGTCATCACGACACGATCGCCCGACACCACTTTAGTGACGCCGGGGCCAACGGCCTCGACAATCCCGGATCCCTCATGCCCCAGGACGACGGGCATCGGCATGATGTGCTGAACGCCGATATCGGTATGACACACGCCAGCGGCAAGAACTTTAACCAAGACTTCGCCGGTTTTCGGCGCCTCGAGCGACGTGGTCTCAATCGCAAACTGTCCGCCTGGTTGGCGCAAAATTGCGGCCTGGATGTCCATGTCTAGCCTCCCGTTTGTCGCGCTCGCCGTTGGCGCCGTTGGCCGTTATCCTAGACCGATCGTGCGACCAGAGGAGACGATATGACACGCCTTGCCATCGCAACGGCTCTTTTCTGCACGCTGCTCATTGCCGGCGGCACATCCAGCGCGCAGGACATGGTGGAAGGGGACGCCGCCGACCGCCTCGCCATCGTTGAGGTGATCGAAGCGCAAGTCGCCGCCTTCCGACGAGACGACGGCGACGCGGCGTTCAGCTATGCCTCTCCGGGGATTCGCGCCCTGTTCGGCTCACCCGACCGGTTTATGCGGATGGTTCAGTCCTCCTACGAGTCGGTGTACCGGCCACGGAGCGTCGAGTATCGACGCTTGTTGGTGGTGCGCGGCGAGCTGATTCAGGAGGTCTTTTTTGTGGGTCTCGATCTCACGACGATGTTGGCGCTCTACCGAATGGAGCAGCAGCCCGACGGCACGTGGCGCATCGATGGTGTGCTGGTCGCCGACACCAAGGAACAAGCGACCTAGGGCCATATATAGGGGCGACCGAGCCCCGCGGCACAAATTGTATTGCCGTGCAGCGCGCCTTGGGCTATACAGGAGACAATAATAAGCGTCAGGGAACATAGGTCTGGGCCTATGTTTTGTCTCCCGCGAGAGACGCCCCTGACGCACTTGGAGCCACTCAAAGCCCCTGGCCCGCGGCGGAAACGTCGGCGGGCTTTTTGTTTTTGGCGCGTGTTGCCAAACGCCGACCACATCGCTCTCTCACAAGCTCCCACCGCCGACCGAAGCCATTGGCGAAAACCCCTGCACCCGACGCATGCCCCGAGAGACATCCGTTCGGCGCAGCGACCGGCCCTGCAACACGACGGGCAAGCCCATCGCAACAGACCCGGCCCAACACCCCGCACGACAGGATCCCGAAGAACCGCATCGACCGAGGGCCGCTCCTCCATCAGTGCTAGCGACCGCGCTCCGGGAGGGGGAGCGAACGACCAATAGCAACGAGGCGCTCGGAGACCGAACCCTCGGTCCGACCACCTTCCGCCTTACGGCAAGAAAACCATCGGACCGATGTTGGAACGGGGCAGGCCGCGAATCCGAAGACTCAAAACACCGCCACCAAACCAACACCAACGCGCCATCACGCGGCCCACCATGCTCCACTAGCGCCCTTGACGACACAACCATGATTCCGGGTTAGCGCCGCAAAAAGTTGTGCAAAACCAGGTGGTTAGACCACATCGCATGAGCAGCTTTTCCACAACATTGTGCACACCCGCAAGGGCTGGTGTGCACCCGGACGGCCCGAGGCCAAATCTGGTGAGGGGGCGTTACGGCGTGGAAAACGCCTTTTGGCGTATCGCGTCGTCTTGCAAGAAGGTCGGACGCGCCGCGTATCCCAGCACGACATCGCGCCGGGTATCGGCAAAACGGAGCGCCACCGCTTTCTCACGCCAGCAGCGGCTTCGCAATCCGCGCCGCACGATGTCGGCGATCCATGCCGAGGTCGCTGCCTTGTCGCGACGGAGGGTGCGGCGCGCAAGTTCTATCGCCGCCACGCGTGCCGTGCAGTCCGGCTGCGCCGCTAGTCCGGTGACCGCGCGGCGCACCTCGGCTGTTGGCCGTTCAAGCGCAACCAGCGCACCAGCATACATCCAACCCATCGACACGGGCCCGCGATTGAGGGTCTCGGTCAGGTGACGAATGATCGCATCGGCCTCTGGCGTGCCTTGATCGGCGGTCACGCATCGCAAGACCCCGAGCAGTCCCAAGCCGCGATGTTCGTTGTCACCGGCCAGCGCGATCACGGCACCGAATTCGTCTCTCAGCGCATCACGGACGAAGACATGGGCACGCTTGGACGATAGGGCGTCCGCGGCCAACGGGTAGGCCTGAGCGAGTGCGGCAGCAAGATCATCGCCCCACGGGGCATCGACCTCGTCCCTCCCTACACAGGCGGGCGCGCTCGCACGCTCTCGATGCATGGCGCCCGACGCATGGGGACCGCCCCGTGGAATCGGGTCGAGGTCCACGGCTGCTTCGCTCAAGACGAAAATGTCCTGGTTGTCGACGCCAAGCATGAAGCCGGCACCGGGCAATCCACCGGACCAGTGTCCCTCGCCCCAACCCCGGCTGTTCAGTGAAAAACGGTCGCTGCCGCCTTGATCCGAAATGACGCCGAGCCCATTGGCCGTACTGGCGCCCTGCGCCAACGAACCGGCGTCGTACCGATCATTGCCATCGACGTCGCTCAGCAGGCCAATCGACCGGTCCAGTCCCATGCCCTGCGCCACGCCAACGCGTGCGTCATAGGCGTCGTGCCCGGCCTCATCAACAAGAACGCCGATCCCGACATGTGCGGCCGCGCCTTGGGCGTATCGCACGGCTTGGTATCGATCATCGCCGGCATGATCGACCAGGAGTCCCATGCCGAAGAAGAACCCGTGGCCCTGCGCGAAAAGCTCGGCTTCGTACGTGTCGTCACCGGCAAGGTCGATCAATGCGGCAATGCCGCCAGCGACCCCCTGCCGACTGCCGAACCCGACGCCTTGCGCTATGCTGACGCGCCCACCGCGATCGAAGGCATCGGTATCGCCGCTGGCCTTGTAATCGTCGTTGCCACCGCCGTCCATGAGGACAGCCGCGCCTGCGGTTGCCGCAAACCCCTGGCCAAATCCACGCACCTCGTAGCGATCGTCGCCCTCGGCATCGAACAACAAAGCGCGCCCGAGTGCCGCCGCGGCTTGGCCAAAGAAGGTTCCCTCGTAGATATCGTCGCCGCGAAGATCAGCAACCGCAGCGAGGCCACCAAAGGCCGAGGCGGGACCGGGTCCTTGGTCGCCCCAGCGATCGTTCCCCGCATAGTCAACCACAACCAACACGGTCAGGGTTCCGCCTGCCCCCACATAGGTGTCGCTTCCGGCGGCATCAACGACGATCAAGACCGCCCCTGCCGCCAACGACGAGAAATAGTAGCGATCGTCGCCACCTGGATCGGTAATCAACGTGATCCCGTCAGGTGATTGCGGACGGTATGTGTCCGGCCCCGTGGTGCCGACGATGTGTCGCAAGCCGGAAATCGGACGACCGGTGTGGATCGGCTGCGCCCCGATCAAATCGTGGAGAAGTTGCAGCGTCGGCCGCCCAAGACCGGCGACGGCGCGATCCAATCCGGCGTCAAGCCCGTCGGTTACGGCGCCGTGGGCAATATCGCCGGCGCCAAGTTGATTGTTCAAAACCGTCCGCTCGTATCGCCCGCGGTCCTGGAAAGCGCTTATCGCACCGCGCCAGTCCGTGAGCGCGCCTCGGGCAGCTCGAACGAAGCGGGTCGTGGTGGGGTCGATGGCTGTCGCCCTTCCCGGGTGGCGCGGCGCACCGACAAGGGAGATCGGCCAGGCAGCTGCGTGTAAGCCTCGTTCAAACCGACCAACCGGATCGTCGAGGAGATGCGCGGGGGCAGCGATTTGGCGCAGAAAGAACGGCATCGTGCCGCGCGGCGGTTGCTGGCCGGCATCGAAAACCGTGTTCGGAACAATACCGAGCACGTCACGACCTAGGCCGCGTTCTTCGAGACTGGCGCGAACCTCCCTTGAAGTTTGCGCGCCGGCGTCGCGCGGTGTGGTCAGGACCACCGACGCGGCAAGCACCGCCACCACGCCCAACACCAATGCCGGTCGAGACAAAAAAGAAGGGGCGGCGCAAGGCCCCCCCTTCTCTACAGGCATGACCGTAAGTCTACGAGTTTGAGCCTTGGCACTTGTCAGCCGCGTGCTGGTCGAACATCGACCATGCGCCCTCCTTGAGTTCGATGATGAAGCCGGGCAGCTCTGCATCGCCATCCGCATCGAAGCAAATCGGCCCCAGCATACCAACGTAATTGGTTTTCCTGAGCTGATCGCGGATCGCGGTGCGTTCGGCTTTCAGGTTGGCTTCTTCACCGGTGGCGCCCACTTCGCGAATCACCTGGGCCAAGAGATAAACAATCTCATAGGCCTGCGCGTCAACGTGATGCGGGAACTCGGAGTGAATGCCGCGCTCCTTATTCTCATCGTTGAACTTCTTGGTGAATGCGCGGGTATCGTCATTCAGATCCCACCAGAAACCGGCGGCGAAGATCGTGCCGTCTGCCTCTTTACCGACGACGCTGACGATTTCTGGGTCGGCAAACAGCTGTGAACCAACCAAGCGGCCTTCAAAGCCCTGACGGCGGGCCTCTTTCAGAACTTTGACCGCGTTGTCGAGAATCGCGCCAGCGCCGATGACGTCAGGCGGGTTCTGCATGATCTTGGCGATCTGAGGCGACAGGTCGAACGCTTTCTGCGGGAATCCCTGCGGCTCGCCGACAACCTTGATGCCGGCCTTTGGGAATACGGCAGGCATGATCAGCGTTCCAACGGCCTTCGAGACGAACTGGTCCGATTCGTAGACGATCGCCGCCGTCTCGGCCGGCACGCCATTCCGCTTCAGACTCGTGAGCATGCGCACGAATTGCTTGCCCTCGTCTTCGGTGACCCGGAAGGCATACGCGTTGCCCTTGGCAAGACCTGGCGTCGATGCTGCGTTCGGTATCTGGACGATGCCGAGACGTTCGCCGACCGGAAATGCGACGCGCGCTTCGCCCGAGGAGAACGGACCAATAATCGCCAGCGCGTTGTCGTCTTCGGCCAGCTTGCGCGTCCCGACGACCGCCTGCTTGGCATCGCTGCCGGTGTCGAACTTGACAATCTTAATCATCTTGCCGTCGACGCCACCCGCTGCATTGATCTCGGCAACGGCGATATCGACGGCGGTTTCGGTGGTTTCTCCTGACGACTTCAGGAACCCTGTCTTGGCCATGCTGAGGCCGAGAACAATCTCATGACCATCCGCCAGCGCGGGTCCTGCCATGAGGGTGGCCGTCAGCGTGGCGACGGCAACTCCGGTAAACAACTTCATTACGGTCTTCCTCCCTGTTATGTCCGCAGTTTCGGACCTGTTGTAATATTGGCGCGAAGATATGGCCTGAACAAGGCGGCCTATCCCGCACCCAAATAGGCAGCTTCCAGTTGCTCTCCACTGCGCAATTGTTCGGGTGTTCCCTCGACAACCACGCGGCCCAATTCCAGAACATAACCACGAGCCGCAGTTTGCAGCGCCTTGTGGGTGTTCTGCTCAACCAGGAGGATCGAAAGACCCTCCCGGTTTAGCGATGTAATGAGGTCGAACAGCTGATTGACCAAAATGGGACTGAGACCCAGCGACGGTTCGTCGAGCATCATCAACGTTGGTCGGGCCAACAATGCCCGACTGATGGCCAGCATCTGCTGCTCGCCGCCGGAGAGCACTGAGGCTGGCAGATCACGGCGCTGCGCCAGGTTCGGGAAGCGCCCGTAAACACCCTCAATGTCAGCCGCGACCTCTGTATCGCGACGGCAATATGCGCCCATCAGAAGATTCTCGTGCACGGTCATCGAGACGAAAATCTGCCGTCCCTCGGGCACGAGAACCAACCCGGAGCTGACGCGCTTGTGCGACGACAACGATAGCAGATCGTTGCCGCTAAAACGCGCAACCTTCGAGCTCGAAGAGACTGTTCCTTGAATAGCCTTCAGCAACGAGCTTTTCCCGGCGCCGTTGGCACCCAGCACGGTGACAATCTCGCCCTCGGCAACCGATAGCGATACGTCGCGCACCGCATGGTTGCGTCCATAGCGGACGTTCAGCGCTTCGACCTCAAGCAGCATCGCCAACGTCTTCCGTACCCAGATAGGCTTCTTTGACTGCCTGATCCTCCTGAACCTCCGAGGCGAGCCCCTCGAAGATTTTCTTACCGAAGTTCAGCACCACCACCTGGTCGCAGAGGCGCCGCACGAACTGCATGTCGTGCTCGACGACCAACAAGGTAACACCGCGCTCGGAAACCTGCTCAAGCAGTAACCGAAGATCCTCGGTCTCCTGCTCGTTCAAGCCTGCCGCCGGCTCGTCTAGCATGAGAACCTTCGGTTCGGAGATCATTGCCCGAACAACTTCGATCCGCTTCTGAACGCCGTATGGAAGATTGGCTACCACCTCGCCGGGATAGGTTCCCAAGCCGGCCTGGGCCAACGCCTCTTCAGCTTGTTTTGCCCATCGATTGCGCGGCAGCCACCCGAGGGGAAAGAGTAAGCTACCAATGCTCCTCGAATGCGAATGCTGCCCGAGCATGACATTTTCAACGGCACTTAGGTGGGGCATCAGGCGGATGTTCTGGAAGCTCCGTGAAATCCCCCGGTTGATGCGCTGCCGTACAGGTAGGGTGCTGATGTCGTCTCCGTCCAGCAACACCTGGCCCTGATCGATGGGATAGACCCCGCTGATCAGATTGAAGACCGTCGTCTTTCCCGCACCATTGGGCCCAATCAGCGCCGTTCGGCTCCCTCTCTCGACGTCGAAGGTCACCTCATCGATGACCCGAAGACCACTGAAGTTCTTCGACACGTTCTGAAAGGAGAGTACGGAATCAGGCACGCTAGCGACCTATGAGTCCACGACCGGCGCGGGCTTGCGCCTAATGAAGGGTCCCTTGATCCGGTCCAACATCGTCCTGGTTACCAAGCCTTCTGGACGGACAACCATCATCAAGATGATGAGAATCCCGAAGATAACGAAACGCCACTCCTCACTTACGCGTAGGGCCTCCGGCATCAGCGTGAAGAAAACCGCACCGATCAGCGGACCGAATGCGGTTTGAGTCCCACCGATCAGGACATAGAGCAGCACAAAGATACTGAGCAGAATATTGAAATTCTGAATCTCAACGTAATTGAAGTTGTGCGCCCAAATCGCACCGCCGATCCCTGCAACGACCCCTCCGAGCGTGAATGCGGTGACTTGTGTGAATCGCGCATGCACGCCAAACAGAGTGGCGACGGGTTCATCATCATGGACGGCGCGCATCGAAAGCCCAAGACGGGTGGTCATGAGGAAAAAGACAAAGACGACCACGCCGATCGTCAACGGCACGATTACATTTAAGTCCGCAAAAGCGGCGACCGGATACCCGGCGGCCGCGCCGAAGACCTCCAAATTGATAAAGACACCTTGAACCACCTCCGCAAAGGCGAAGGTCGCCAGAACCATGTAGACGCCGCGGGTTCGCAAAATGGGGAAAGAAATCACGAACGCAACGAAGCCGGTGACCAAGGCGCCTAGCAGGATCGCCAACAACATCGGCGCACCAAGGTCCGTGCTTATGTAACCGCTGGAGTAGGCGCCAATCGCGACAAAGCCAGCCGCCCCGAGGTTCAACTGCCCGGACGCCGCCGGGAGGAACACGGAGTAGGCGACCACGATGTTGAAGCAAAGGATCGCCATGATGCCGGCCCAATATCCGCTCATGGCTAGAACTTTCCTTTGCCGATCGCCGTGTGCCCGAAGAGCCCCGACGGGCGGATGATCAGCAGGACCAGAAGCAGGCCCCAGATCGGAATTTTGACGATGTCCGCGCCAAAGAAATGGATCGCGAGAACCTCGGTAACACCGACAATAAGGCCGCCAGCAATTGCGCCCCAGATATTGCCAAGCCCGCCGATCACCATGCCGGCGATCGCCTTTGCCGCAACCTCATCCCCCATATATGCGTTGACCGCGGCATAGTTGAGCGTGAAGAGCATGCCAGCGATTCCGGCCATCAATCCGGTAATGATGAATACGACGGGGACGATGAAATTGACATTCACGCCCATCAAGGTCGATGCGTCCGGGTTTTCCGCAATGCTCCTCAGCGCCCGGCCGACGCGGCTGCGCTTCAACATTGTACTCAGACCCCAGACAATCAGCAGCGCAAGCACCAGACTTGCAAGTTGGGGAATCCCAATGATGAGACCGCCTATGTAGAAGTCGGCACTGGAAAACGGATTGGGGAAGCGCTGTATCTCGGACCCGAGCACGATGAGCACGAGGTGCTCGAACACGATCAGAAAACCGAGGGAACTCACCAAAGGCAAAGCGTGCTCGGTCGCGTCGCCGTACCGCACGCGCATGTAGCGGTAGGTAAAGCGCTCAACGATGAGGGAGGCAATGGTTGCCGTGGCGACCCCGCCGAGGAGCGCAATAGCCCAATGGATCCCGACCGTGGTCAAGCCCCAGGCGACCATGCCAGCCAACATGAACAACGCGGGGATCGTAAAGTTGAGGAAGTTAAGCATGCCGATGGTAAGCGTGAACGCGACGGCAACCATCACGTAAATACCACCGATCATGAGACCGGAAATCAGCTGTTGGACTAGTAGCATTGAACCGCCACGTCGCCGTCGCTTGTGACCGCGACCTTCTCCCTATCCCCGACGTTTGATCCAGGCTTATAGCGCCTGTTTTATTTGCCCGCGCAACCTATCGATTCGGTGCTGGGGTGTCTACGGGTGCTTGTTCGTAGGGTGTTGGCCGCGAAGTCGACGGACCAATTAGACGGCCCGGCGTTCCTCTGGGCCTGTCCGGCGCCGAACTGGCTTCGGCTTGCGCGAGAACCAACGCGCCCGATCCTGGTCAAAGACGTCCGACAAATGGTCGATGACCGCCCGAATCCGGGCACCTTTATTGGTTTCCTCGTGAGAGACCAACCAGATTTCCGCCGAACAATGGGTTTCGACCGGCAATCGGACAAACTCGGAGTCCAGTTCTTCGACGTAGAGCGGGAAAAGGCCGATCCCCATGCCGATGCGGACCGCCGACACGACCGACGCTGACGAATTCGAGCGATAAACCACGGCGTTATGGCGCTGGACGATATCCGTCCACGGCATCCATCCCGTATTCATATGCAAGGCGGTGTGATCGACCAACCGGTGCCGATAAAGGTCGTCGATCGATTCGGGCGCGCCGAACACGCGGACATAGGATTTCGTGGCGAAAAGGTGGAGATCCATCGCGCCGACTTTTTTGGCCACCAACTTGGGCTCGGAAGGTCGCGCGTAACGCACCGCGATATCGGCTTCGCGCATGGCAAGATCGACAACCCGGTCTTTGCACACGGTTTCAATCATGATGTGGGGGTGTTCGCGCTGAAACTCGACCAGTTTGGGCGGCAACCACAGGGTTGCCAGTCCCTCGGTGATCGAAATCCGGACCAACCCGGACATTTCGTTGTCCGCACCGGCCAATTGGCGCTCAATCCCGGCAGCGGAGGCCTCCATATCAGCGGCTTGACTGAAAATGAGCTTGCCGGCCGGCGTGAGGCGCATCCCCCGGCTATGGCGATCAAAGAGCTTGGCCCCGAGACGGTCTTCTAGTGCGGCGATTCGGCGGCCAACCGTCGACTGGTTGGTTTTGAGCACGCGGCCAGCCTTGGAGAAGCTTCCGGTCCGCGCGACAGCCAGAAAGTACTGGATGTCGCGCCAATCTCTTAGTTCGCCAGATGATCTGCTTTTTTGCATGTCTGTTGTGCGCATTTTGTTAATTCGCAGCGCGTAGAACGACCGATACCTTCGCGCACGCGCTGAGGGTAGGTGGTCGCTTTCCACACGGCAACAGAATTGAGGCGGGTCTGTGCCAAAACCGCAAAAATCAAGGATTCGCGCCTATCTGAGGAGCCCGTCAACACGCCTCGCGGCGACCATTGGGGTCCTTATGTACCTGTCCTATGCGGCAGGACTTGAGGCGTGGTCGAACCCGATTTTGATCGCCGTCACCGCCCTCATCGGCATAGCACTCCCCGCCTATTCCCGGCTCAGCAACCGCATATAACAACGCGTGAACTATGCACTGGTGCTGGTCACGGCGGGTCGACTGGCCCGATTCGCGGCCCAATTCGCGTCCA
>CALJDF010000261.1 GCA_938023835.1 uncultured Alphaproteobacteria bacterium | reverse complement strand
TGTCGGTGATATCGGCCACGGCCACGTGGACGGCGGCTTCTCCTCCCCACGTGGTGTTGCTGATGCGGCTCTCAATCCAAATCTCAGTACCGTCTCGTCGGATCAACGGGTGTTCGAAGACCCGCTGCACTTCCTCCCCCGCCAGGCGTCGCTCATGGAGGTCGCTTACCCGATCTCGGTTCTCAGCGACGAACATCGAAAGGATCGATTCCATAGCCAATAATTCCGCGGGTGACGAATACCCCAGCAAAGATGCAAACGCCTGATTCGCATACAACGCCTTTCCACGGCGGTGAACGACGATCCCAAGGATGGACCGGTCGACCAAATCTCGAAACTCCGAGTCCGTGGGTGACTCAGTGCCTCCCTCCCTGGCGCGAAACAACGCGATCAGTTCGTTCTTCGTCATTTTTTCAAGATCGCGTCGCATATCGATCAACGAGAACGCTCCCTTCTTCTTTCGCTGTTTCTACCGCATTATACGCTGAGCAATAACGTCGATTCTCGGGTCTGTAGAAAAAAGCCCGGTGTGGACGC
The DNA here is from genome assembly GCA_938023835.1 of uncultured Alphaproteobacteria bacterium. GTDB lineage: Bacteria > Pseudomonadota > Alphaproteobacteria > SHVP01 > SHVP01 > CALJDF01. The sequence goes on along the minus strand of CALJDF010000261.1, from coordinate 3,233 downwards.
GATGAGAGGGAGACTGCACGTGGACGAAAGTGCCATCTACAAGAAACAAGGAATGGGAAACCGACTAGGGTTCGGGCAAAAGGCCGCGCTCGTCATCGTCGATTTTGTCAACGGGTTCAACGACCCCGAGGTTTTCGGCGGCGGCAATATCCCCGACGCAATTGCTGCAACGAAGACGCTTCTTGACGCCGCTCGCCGCAACGACGTTCCGGTCGCCTTCACACGGATCATCTATCAAGACGATGGCAGCAACGCTGGGGTCTTCGTGGAAAAAGCGCCCAAACTTAAAACGCTCACCATCGACAATCCCTTGAGCCAAGTTGTGCCCGACCTTGAGCCGAAAGAGGGCGAGTTTATTGTCGACAAGACCGACGCCTCGTCGTTTCACGGGACCGGACTGAACGCTTGGCTGACCTACCACCACATCGACACCCTCATCGTGACCGGGGCAACAACCAGCGGCTGCGTCCGCGCGACTGTCGTTGATGCCTGTGCGCACAATTATCGACCGATTGTCCCGCGTGACTGTGTGGGGGATCGTGCGATCGGGCCCCACGACGCCAGCCTGTTCGATATGAATCAGAAATACGGCGACGTGATCGCAAGCAACGAAGTTATTGCCGAGCTCGAGCGTCTCAATTCAAAAGCGTCCTAGCTAGACGTGTCACGCTTTGTCGTCGGTCATGCCGCCGGTAAGGACTGGCGCCGTGCGAGCCGCGAGGCAACACGACAACTGGGGCCCCTGCCCGACCGAAAACACATCGGCTTTGTCTATGTGACACAAGAAGCCGGCGCCAATCTGAGCGATATCATGCGCAACCTTCAGTTCGAAACTGGTATCCGAAATTGGGTAGGGGCGTGCGGGATCGGGATTTGCGCCAACGATGCCGAGTACTTCGGCGAACCCGCGGTCGCTGTCATGGCCGCTGCCGTCGACGAGGACCAGTTCAAGCTCTTCGACACCGAAAAGAGCGAGCCGACGGACTGGACCCCACCCGGTACAAGCGAGGCGCTCGGCGGCGGCTTCGCGATCATTCACGGCGATCCCGGCGGTCGTGATGTCCTGCGCATGCTGCCGTTCTTTGCCCAGGCAAGCGGTGCATTCTTGTCCGGCGGTTTGGCGGCGCCCGGCCTCGACGCATCGCAGGTTGCGGGTGGCGTTACGGGCGGCGGGTTTTCCGGTGCCCTGTTCGCCCCCGACGTGGCGGTCGCAACGGCGGTCTCCCAAGGGTGCGTCCCTTGCGGCCCGCTGCGGCATATCACGGAGTGCGACCGGAACGTGGCGGTGACCATCGATGACACGCCGGCGTTGGACATGCTCTATGCCGACGCGGGCGAGGAATATCGAGGCAACTTGAGTGACGCCGCCGGAACGGTGTTCGTCGGGTTTCCGATCGCAGGGTCAGATCAGGGAGATTACGTCGTCCGCAACCTCATGGGCGCCGATGAAGAACGCGGCTTGTTGGGCATCGGCGCACCATTGTCACGCGGACAACCGATCATGTTCTGCCGGCGCGATGCCGAGGCCGCACGCGAAGACCTCCGCACCCGTCTCGCCCACCTTAAAAAACGTATCGGCGCAACGCCGCGCGGCGCGATCTACAGCTCGTGCGTCGCGCGCGGCCCGCATCTATTCGAAGCCAACGAAGAGGCCGCCATGATCCAAGAGGTCTTGGGCGCGATCCCATTGATTGGGTTTTTCGGATCGGGGGAGATTTCGAACGACAGGCTCTATACCCAAACCGGCGTTCTCAGCGTCTTCCTTTAGGACACCGACCTTGTCGCGGACGGCGACGCAACGAACATGGCGGCCTCCCGAATCACATTTGCATCGGCGCCAGGCCGCGTCGCGTTCTCGGCGAGATACCGACGCCACGCCCGCGCGCCTGGGACACCTTGAAAGAGACCAATCAAATGCCGCGCGACGGTGTTGAGTCGCAGCCCCTTCGCGAGTTCGCGTTCCACATACGGGATAAACGCCTCAATGGCCTGAGCGATATCGGTCGGCGGCATGTCCACGCCGAAAATCCGCCGATCGACATCCGCGAGCAGCGAGAGGTTCTGGTACGCCGCACGCCCCACCATTACCCCATCGAGGTGTTGGAGATGATCGACGCTTTCCGCCATCGAGGTGACCCCGCCGTTGAGAATCACCTCGAGATCAGGTCGTTCGTCTTTTAGTCGGTAGACATAATCGTATTTCAGCGGTGGGATTTCCCGGTTCTCCTTCGGGCTGAGGCCTGCAAGAACCGCTTTCCGTGCATGGACGATAAAGACGTCGCAGCCACCGTCGCCGGATACACGCTCCACAAAAGCGCGAAACCCTTCGTAGTCCTCGTGATCGTCAATGCCGATGCGACATTTGACGGTGATGGGCACCGCCACGCGATCACGCATCGCCCGCACGCAATCCGCAACGAGCTGCGGTTCCGCCATGAGGCAGGCACCAAACCGCGCGTTTTGCACCCGATCACTCGGGCACCCGACGTTGAGGTTGATCTCGTCGTAGCCGTAGCCTGCACCGATTTCGGCGCAATCGGCCAACGCGATCGGGTCGCTCCCGCCCAATTGCAGGGCCACCGGATACTCGGATGGATCGAAGGAAAGATGCCGGTCTTGATCGCCGAAGACGATCGCACCGGTCGTGACCATTTCGGTGTAAAGCAGCGTATGACGCGTCAGAAGACGCATGAAATAGCGGCAGTGACGATCGGTACGCTCCATCATCGGTGCGACCGAGAAGCGTCTGTCTAGCCGCGTGCTCACCGAACCCCCGCATAGATCGCCAGCGTCATGCTGATCTTACAAAGCGCCAACCCGCTTTCGTCGCGCCATGTATTGAACGCCTCTTGGGCCACCCGGCGGTCCTTCTTGCCTTTGAACGTACTGTCGGCAACGCCCAATGCGTTGAGCGCATGCACGACATCTGGCGACAGCATAAACGTGTCCTTGCCGACCCACCGCAGAAACATCGGGCCCGACATGCCGCCGAGTTGGGAAAACCTCTTATGTAACGTTTCCCACAGACCAACGATATTCTCGACCGGCCAATCGGCCAACCAATTTGCGAAGCTACTGTGCTCGCCAGCAATCTCCATCATGGCCAGGGCGTTCGCTCGGGTCGCCGAAATCTTGCCCCAATGGCGGATAATGCGACTGTCCTTCATCAGTCCTTCGAGCGCCTCGTCCGAGAAAGACGCGACCCGACCCGGAACAAAACCGTGAAAGACCTC
>CALJDF010000260.1 GCA_938023835.1 uncultured Alphaproteobacteria bacterium | reverse complement strand
GGCGGGTCGTTGGGATCGGAGGGCTGGACAAACGTCACCTCCAACCCCTGGGCCGCAAAATAACCGCGTTCCTGCGCGACGTAGAGCGGTGCATGGTCGGGGTTTATGAACCAATCGAGCATCACCGTCAGGTGCTCGTCGGCAAACGCCGGCGGTGTCAGGATCGAAACGGCGAACACGATCGCCAGCATTCGCAAATAAGACATCGGTCTCTCCATTAGGGGTTGGTCTGGGGCAGGGTGTCGGGTTGCCAGGGAATGGCTTTGCGCAAAACAAAATCGACCGTGAAGTAGAGCGCGACGGCGAGGGCGGCGAGCGTGATCAGCGCCGCAAACATCAGATCGATCTGAACCCGCGCGTTGGCCTGCAACATCAGGTAGCCGAGACCGGCGCCCGAGCCGACCCACTCGCCAACCACCGCCCCGATCGGCGCGACCGCGGCAGCGACGCGCAGACCGGATGCCAACGCCGGCAATGCGGCGGGCATGCGCACATAGCGCAGCACTGCCAAAGGCCGCCTTTTGGGGCCGCCGGTCATGGTCTGCGCGAGGTCGATCCAGTGTGGGTCGGTGCGTCGCAGACCATCAAGAAAACTCGACGCCACGGGAAAATAGATGATCAACGTCGCCATCCCGACCTTCGATGCCATGCCATAGCCCAGCCACAGCACCAACAATGGCGCGATGGCAAAAACTGGGATCGCTTGGCTTGTCACCAAAATCGGCAACAGCCACCGCCGCGCCGGTCGAAACAGCGCGATGACAACGGCGCTGGCAATGCCAAGCACCGTCCCGAGCCCAAGCCCGATGAGTATCTCGGCCAGCGTCACGCCGGCATGGCCGGTGATGAACCCGGCGCGCCCGAACAGTACGCGCAGCGTGTCGACCGGTCCGGGCAACAAATAGGGGGGCGCGCCGCTGAACCACACGATGGCCTGCCACAGCACGAACAAGCCGCCGAGCGTCACGATCAAGCGCACGCCTTTCATGCCGGCACCCCGGCGTCTCCAACCGCGAGCCGCGTCATCAAGTCTTCATATCGCGCCGGAAAGTCGCCACCGGTCGGCGCGCGCGGGGGGCTGCCGTGGGGCACCGGTGACTCGTCAAGCTGCGCCGGCGATCCCGTCAGAACAAGCAAACGATGGCCGAGCCGCAGTGCTTCTTGCGGGTCATGCGTCACCAACACCACGGTGCGCCCGGCCAAGACCTCGCAGGCCAAGGCCTGGAGGCGAAAACGCGTCAGCGCGTCGACCGCCGAAAACGGCTCGTCCATGAGGACCACGGGTCGGTCCTCCATCAGCGTGCGCGCAAGGGCAGCCCGTTGCCGCATACCGCCCGACAGCGCCGCAGGCCGCTTATCGGCGTGCCCCTCGAGCCCGACGCGGGCCAACAGGCGATCCGCTGCCGCCACATCCGGCGTCTCCCCGCGCAGCCGTGCGCCCAGAAGGACATTTTCGCGGGCACTCAGCCACGGCAGTAATAGGTCGCTTTGGTCCATATAGGCGATCCGGCCTGCCAGCGGCGCGCCGTCGCCGCCCTGAACCCGACCGGCGTCGGGGGCCACCAATCCCGCCATCGCCCGCAGCAGGGTACTCTTGCCGATGCCACTGGGTCCCAACAGGCATGTCGTCTGGCCGCTCGGGAAAACTGCAGAAAACTGGTCGAACAGCGCCACGCCGTCGAAGGCCAGCGAGAGGCGGTCGATCACAACGTCGGTTCGGGTGCCGGTAAAGCCGGCCGCGGTCATATCGTTCATAGCGCGTCCCTTCGCCGGTATTAGCCGGATCAGGTTCGAGGGGTCGTTCCAGCGGAACCTCTCAGCCCAGGGGCTCCCCCCGCTTGATCCATACACTATAATCGGCTGATCTGGCGTTGAGAACGTCTTTCCGGAGATCACAGATAGTGTCCAAAGGACCGGACCTGGAGGGCCTCAAACGGCCACTCCTCTACATCGTCATCATTTTGATTCTCGGCCTTGCGGCATCGCTGGCCGGACCGGACCTGTTCGGCGACGCCGGCAGCGATCAACTTGCCGGCGAAGAATTGGTTATCACCACAGCATCCGGACCGGTCACCTTTTTTGTCGAGGTCGTTGATACCAACGAAACCCGCGCGCAGGGGCTGATGTTTCGCGAGGAACTCGCGCCCAATGCCGGCATGTTGTTCGATTTCAAACGCCAACAACCGGTTTCGTTTTGGATGCGCAACACGCTGATCCCGCTCGATATGTTCTTCATCAAAACCGACGGGCGCATCGTCAATATCACCAAGCGCGCGGTACCGCATTCCGAGCGCGGCATTCCCTCGGCCGAGCCCGTCCTCGCCGTACTCGAGACGAATGCCGGCGTTGCCGACCGGCTTGGCATCAAACCCGGTGACATCGTGCGTCATCGGGTCTTCGGCAATGCGCCCTAGCGCACGTGGCTGCCGATCCAACCGATGATTTTCCCGACGCCGAGGGGGCTGACGCGCCGCCCGGTTTTCGCCAGCTTGAGAATCGCTCGCCGTTTGGCATTTTGGTGGGGCCGGTCTTTCAGCGCGACGATGCCGAGGGCAGCGTGTTCGGCTTCCGCGTCCAGCCCAAACACCACAACCTCGGGGGCGTCGCCCATGGCGGAATGCTCGCGACTTTTGCCGATATCGTGCTGGGCCAGTTTCCGGCGCGCGATTTTGGCCGCATGACGGTGACTATTCGTCTGGTGATGGACTATCTTGCGCCCGCAAAGTCCGGCGACTGGGTCGAAGCCCGTCCGACGGTCACGCGCACGACACGAAATTTGGTGTTCGCGGAAACGACATTGATTGCCGGGCCGCGTTCCCTTCTCACGGCGTCGGCTGTGTTCAAGACCTTGGACCGCCGCCGCAGCCCCGTTAAGACCCAATCGAATGGAGACCCCTGATGTACGGTAAAAAAGAAGTCGGCCCGCAGCGCTATCGCGAGGATCTCGGTCGCTACTTTGAGGATTTCGAAATTGGCGACGTTTACGAGCACCGACCCGGCCGTACCGTGACCGAGGTGGACAACATCTGGTTCACCAACCTCACGATGAATACCCACCCGGTCCATTTCGATCGCGCCTATGCAGCCCACAGCGAATTTGGCAAACCCCTGGTCAACTCGGCTTTCACACTGTCGGTCGTCGCCGGGATGAGCGTCAGCGACACCAGTCAAAAAGCCATCGCCAATCTCGGTTGGGACAAGATCAAACTCACGGCGCCTGTTTTCGCGGGCGATACGCTCTACGCCGAAAGCGAAGTCTTGGCGAAACGCGAGTCCAAATCGCGCCCGACGCAAGGCATCGTCACCATCAAGACCACCGGCAAGAAGGACGACGGCACGGTGTTCATGACCTACGAACGCGCGTTTCTAGTCCCCAAGCGCGGTCACGGCGTCGACGACCTCGCCAATTACTAAGTCGGTTCGGCGTTAGTCGCCGATCCGGCCCGTTGTTTCGCGCAGACGTTTGATCAACAGGCGGATCAGGCCGACCGTGAACAGGTCGGCCCCCGCCAACTTGGCGTTGATGTGGTCTTTAGAGAACACCGCGCAGATCGTGTCGTCTGCCGTGCGTGCGCTAGCGGAACGCGGGTTGTCGTCGACCAACGCCATCTCGCCGAACACGTCGCCAGGACCGACCTTGTCGACCGCGTGCTCCTTGCCGTCACGGTTGACGACGATTTCAACGCTGCCCGACTTGATCAAATAGGCCGAGTCGGCGGCGTCCCCTTCGCTGAAGATCAGCGTGCCCTGCGAGAACACGCTGAATTCTAGTTCGTCGTCCATGCCTTGCCCTTCCTGCTTGTTTGGCGCGTTGTTACACGCGTTCCAACACCACGGCGATGCCTTGGCCCACGCCGATGCACATCGTGCAAAGCGCATATTTGCCGCCGCGCCGATGCAGCGCCCGTGTCGCGGTCAGCGCCATCCGCACACCGCTCATGCCCAAGGGGTGACCCAGTGCAATTGCGCCGCCGTTCGGGTTCACATGCTCGGCATCGTCCGGCACGCCGAGGTCGCGCAGCACCGCCAACGCTTGGCTGGCGAAGGCTTCGTTCAACTCGATCACATCCATGTCGTCGATGCGCAAGCCCGTCTTGTCCAGCACCTTGCGTGTTGCGGGTGCGGGGCCAAAGCCCATGATGCGTGGTGGCACGCCGGCGGTCGCCATCGCGACGATGCGCGCTTTCGGCTCCAGCCCGTTGGCCTTCGCGGCTGCTTCGCTGGCAACAATCATCGCGCCCGCACCATCATTGATGCCCGAGGCGTTGCCGGCCGTGACCGACCCGTCCTTGCGAAACACCGCTTTCAACTTGCCAAGACCATCCAAACTGACGTCGGGCCGGGGGTGTTCGTCCGCGGCCACGACGATCGGATCGCCGCGCCGCTGCGGGATTGATACCGGCACGATCTCTTCGGCCAATGCGTCCGTCGCGGCGCCGGCACGTTGTTGGCTGCGCAACGCGAAGGCGTCTTGGTCGGCGCGCGAGATCTGAAACTGCTCAGCCACGTTCTCGGCCGTCTCGCCCATGGAATCGATACCGTGGGCCTCTTTCATCTTGGGATTGACGAACCGCCAGCCCAAGGTGGTGTCGTAGACCTCGGCCTTGCGCGAAAACGGCGCGTCCGATTTGGCCATCACGAAAGGCGCCCGGGTCATGCTTTCGACCCCGCCGACGATCCCCATCTCGGCATCGCCGCTGCGAATGGCGCGCGCCATCGATCCGGTGGCATCAAGGCCGGAACCGCATAGCCGGTTGATCGTTGCCCCCGGAATGCTGTCCGGCAGCCCGGCCAGCAACAACGCCATGCGCGCCACGTTGCGGTTGTCTTCACCGGATTGGTTGGCGCAGCCGTACAGCACGTCGTCCACCTGCGCCCAGTCGACGTCGGGGTTGCGGCGCATCAGCTCCGTCAACGGCAACGCCGCAAGGTCGTCGGTGCGCACGCCCGACAACCCGCCGCCATAGCGGCCAATGGGCGTCCGGATCGAATCGCAAATAAAGGCGTCAGGCATGCTGGAGGGCCCTCAGTCTATTTGTTGGTTTTGTCGAACTTATCCCGTCGTCGCACGCCGAGCAGCATTTTCTGCTCCAAATGGCCCCGTAAGGCTGTGTAGAGGGCCTGCAGGAAGGGTCCTGATGCCGCCGGGAAATGATCGGCAGATTGCCATTTGATGCGCCGTTGAATGCGCCGCGCGACTTCGTTCTGCCACTTAGACGAGTTCTGCCCGCCGGTGCGCAAGACCTCCTCAAGCGTCTGCAACTCGTAAATGCCGTAGACGTCGAGCTGTTCTTGGGTGAATTCATAGCGCCGCGTGCCGATGTTTCGTCGGGTATCACTCACGACATCGCGCAACAGTCCTGCCTGCGGTACGTCGATCACCCAGGTGCCCCCCACGATATCGCCGGCGCGCAAGCGGTCTCTGTTGAAAAGAGGGAACAGCACGAGGACTCCCATCCATCCCAGTGTCGCGAGCGACACCAGTGGATTGGTTGCCCCGAAACTCAGCGCGAACAACGTCCCTGCCGGCATGAAGAATTCGATCTCGCGCATTAAATTGCGCGCGATGATCG
>CALJDF010000259.1 GCA_938023835.1 uncultured Alphaproteobacteria bacterium | reverse complement strand
TAACCCGCCGCCCCACACTTTACCCCAGGCCCAAAGCGCCCGGGTTCATACGGTCATGTGGGTCCAAAGCGTGCTTGAGCCGCATCAGCAGCCCATCAGAATCGTCAATCAGACCTTCTCGGAAGCCATAGTATTTGCCGATTTGCAGGTGCGCCGCGGATTCACGGCGAAACAGATTACGCAACGATCGTCGAAGTTGCACCGCAGCATCGGTCGCCGCTGCGTCGGCCGTCCCCTGCCACGGTGTGGCCGGATTGCCCAACCCGTTGAGCTGGATGGGGCGGGGATGATCGCGCCATCGAATAATCGGTTCGATCAGGAGTGCGTTACGCACCACGGCGGCCGAAATGGTGATTTCGATCCCGCTTCGTTCGATGAGTTCGGCTGCAGCGTTCAGGGTTGCCGTCAAGCAAGAAAGCATGTGCAGCCCGCGCGAAAACGGCACCAAGCCATGCGTCCAGCTCTGCAAGCGGCCGTCGTCATCCAACAAGCTGGAGACGAAACCGAAGGGGTGTGCGCGCAAAACTTGGGGCACGGTTGGATCGGTTTCGACGCCCTGATATGCTGCGATCGCGCGCAAACGATCGAAGCGATGCGCGACCTCAATATCCGTGTCGCCTTCGACAACGATGTGCATCACCGGCTTGGCATCGCTCTCGTCGCGATAGGGCGGAATGTAGGTGCCGGTGCCGAGGATATCGGCGGCAAGCCGGCTTCGCCCTACCTCGGTTTGCCCCGTGATCATCGCCTCGAAGGTCGGAAAGGCGAAGGACGCGTAAACGAACGCGGTGGGCCGCGGCATCAATTGAAGCGTGGCCGACAACTTGACGCCGAGCGCGCCGCAATCGCCGAGAAACAACCCCCCGACATCGGGCCCGTGGTAGCGAAAGAACGGTTGTCCATCGCGGATCGCGCCCGAGCCCGTTTTGACCCGCGATCCATCGGGGAGCGCCACCTCAAGGCTGAGCACGTGATCGGCGATGGATCCGTGGGTCGCGGAGCCGAAAAGGACGGTGTTCTGCGAAAGACCGCCGCCGACCGTCGAAACACGGCCCGACGCGGGGCCGAAATGCGGCACCCGAAGGCCATGCTTGGCGACCTCATCGTCAAGCACTTGCCAGGTGACACCGGCCTCGACGGTCACGTATTGGTCTTCTTCGTTGATTTCGAGAATGCGCGTGAGGCGCGTCGTATCGAGGATGATGCTGCGGGAATCCTGCGTGACATAGCCGCCGGAATACGACAGCCCGCCGCCACGCGGCACGATCGAGACGCTCTCATCGGTGGCGATCCGAATGACGTGCGCGGCCTCTTCGCGGGTCGCCGGCGAAACGACCGCCATCGCCGGAAACTCGGCGTCAAAAAACAGATCGCTGGAAAAATACCGGCACGTCTCTGCATCACGACGGACATGTTCCGCGCCAATCACCCCGGCCATCGCGTTGAGCGCGTAGTGTTCGAATGTTTCCGACACAGGTCTCTCTCCCTAGCCCTTTCCTTACCAGCATAGCTGAGATTTACTCACGGCATCCGTCGCACAGGAAGACCGACCACATGAAAATCGTTCGCTACGACCGCTACGGCGCCCCGGCATCAGTTCTGTTGGTCACCGAAGAGACGTCGCCCGAGCCGGCGCCGGATGAGGTGACGGTACGGTTAGAGGCTGCGCCGGTTCATATTGCCGACCTGAAATGCATTACCGGCGAGCCCAACTTCAAGATGTTCCCGTTGCCGGCGGTGCCGGGGTTTGAAGGGATCGGGCGCGTCGCCCGGGTTGGATCGGCGGTGACGTCTTTCGCGGCGGGCGACCGGGTCTTCCTGCCGATGGCGTGCGGCGCATGGCGGGAGGAAATTGCGGTCAACGCGGCGGACCTGATGCCGGCACCCGAAGGCGACGCGGTGCAGCTTTCGTTGCTGCCGATCAACCCGCCAACCTCCTATCTGATGTTGAACGACTACGGCGACCTCGAGCCCGGCGACTGGCTCATACAGAATGCGGCGAATTCCAGCTGTGGCATTTATCTGATCAAGCTCGCCAAGATGCGTGGGGTAAAGACAGTCAATGTCTTGCGGCGCGAGTCGTTGGCCCCTGCCCTCCTCGAAGAAGGCGCCGACGTTGTGCTTGTCGACGGCCCCGACCTCGCCGATCGCGTGCGGGAGGCAACCGGGGGTGCCGCCATCCGACTTGCCATCGACGCGGTGGCCGGCGACGCGACGACCCGGCTTGCCATGTGCCTCGCCGACGGCGGCACGGTGTTGTGTTACGGGATGTTGTCGGGTGCGCCATGCATGCTGCCGCCGGACATGGTGTTCCTTCGCGACATTCGGTTGCGCGGTTTCTACACCGTGCGCCAGTTTGGCGAACACACGCCCGAGGAGATCGCGGCGATGTATGCCGATCTTGCGACCATGGTTGCAGACGGAACGTTGCGCGCGCGTATCGCCGGAACGTTTTCGTTGGATCACGTACACGACGCCTGTGCGCTGGCGGCAAAGGTCGGCGACGATCGCGCCGGCAAGGTCGTCATCACGATGGCATAGCCGCCCTATACGGCCATGTAGCCTCCGTCCACGACCAGTTCTTTGCCGGTAACGTGCGCGGACTCGTCGGACGCAAAGAACACAACGATACCCGCGATGTCTTCCGGTGCGCCGACCATCTTGAGCGGGGTTCGCGCGACAATCATTTTGCGAAATGTCGCGGCGCCGTCTTCGCCCATGGCATCGACCACGCCATCGCCCCAAATCAACCCGGGGTGGACCGTGTTCACGCGGATGCCGAGCGGCTTGCCTTCTTGGGCCGCGGCTTTCGAGAACAACGTCATCCCCGCTTTACTGGCCCCATAGGCCGTGCCATTGACGCCGCCCTTGAGGCCCGCCACCGACGACATGTTGATGATCGAGCCCCCGCCCCTTACTGCCATTGCCTGCATCGCGCAGTGCGTGCCCATGAAACACGCCTCGATATTCATTTGCAGCATGTAGCGCAGCGTATCGACCGGGTAGTCGACGATCGGTTTGAGGATGCAATCACCCGCGTTGTTGACGAAAACATCCGGGGCGCCGACCGGGTTGCCGAGTTCGTCGAACAACGCATCCCAATTGGCTTCGTCGGTCACGTCTTGGCGGAAGTACCTGATGTCCCCGCCGTCGGATTGTATCTGATCGGCGGTGGCTTGCCCCCGTTTCTCATCGCGACCGGTGATGACCACGCGCGCGCCCTCCCGCGCGGCGGCGGCGGCACAACCGCGACCAATGCCGTCGGTCCCGCCGGTGATAACCATGACCTTGTTCTCAAGGCGTCCTGTCATGCGCCGGCGCCGTCACCCTCTAGGGCGATCTCGGCCGCTGTCATGAGGCGTGATTCATCCGATGCGAGATAAACCACCGCGGCGGCGACCTCCGCCGGCACCGAGGATTGGTGATCGACCAAGATCGAGTTGACCCGGATGCCATCGCTCTGCTCGCCGCATTCCAAAGCCGCCGCTTGCGCCATCACCCGCAACCCCGCGGCCGTCGCGCAATTGCCGGACATGTTTGCCGCACCGACGCGCGCCAGCGTCAAAGACAGGTTGACGATCGACCCGCCACCACGCTGCCGCATCGCGGCAATGCCGTGCTTGAGGCCCAGCCAAGGCTCGACGACATTGGTCTCTTCGAGGGCGCGAAGATCGTCGAGCGACATCTGTCCGATCGACTTTGTGAGAACGTCGGGCGGACCATTGACCAGCACGTCAAGGCCACCGAATTTGGCTTCGGTCGTTGCGATCGCCGCCTCCCAGGCCGCCTCTTACGCCACGTCCTTGGCGAGCCAAATGATGCTATCGGTCGGACCGTCTAGGGCGCTTGCCGCCTGTTCGGCTTTGGTCGCGTCGGCATCCACCATTATAATGCGCGCCCCTTCGTCAATGAGCGCCTGGGCGCACATCTGGACAACGCTGTTGGCCACGCCGGTAAGAAGGACAACTTTGTTTGCAACCCGTGCCACTCGCGCGCCTGCTTTTGCTATAGTGAAAATGCGATAGGGGCTACCGTGGCAGAACCTGAACTCAAAGACG
>CALJDF010000258.1 GCA_938023835.1 uncultured Alphaproteobacteria bacterium | reverse complement strand
GACCGTTTTGTTGTCCAAGTGATCTTCGACCGCACGAAAACGTGGGTTGATGTAGATGTCCGTCCACGCGATCGGTGTTGTTTGGCGCCCGATGCTATGGCGTCGCCCGCTGACGTGAAGCCAGTTTTCACCGACCGCGCTGCTGATCAACTGCGCAGTGCGTGCACCCGCGGCCTCCAAGCGTACCCGATCCACCGTCAGAACAGTGTCCTTGGCGTACTGCATCAACTCGTCGAGGGAACCCATGGACTGGGCATAGGAGACAGGTGGTGCGGTAGCCCGCACGACCGACCCCGAGCCCTGCTTGCGTTCAATCAGGCCAAGCTTGGTCAGGCGGCCCAGCGCTTGGCGCACGGTGTAACGGCTGGCCCCAAACACCTCGCAAAGGGCGGCCTCGGTGGGCAGCCCCGCTCCAACGGGATAGGCGTGACGGTGAATGGCGTCCTGCAGCTGCGTGGCGATGTGGTTGGCTGTCGCAGCCGGCCCGCCTTCGGAAAAGGGCAGGGGCTGTATACCGGCAGCGCTGTGGGGGTTGATTTTTTCGGTCATCAGTAGCGAAAACGCCAAAATTTGTTCGAACAAATCTTGCATTTAGCGCCGGGATCGGTCAAGAGTCTCTCAACCAACACACTGTTTCCGGGAGGAACTGATGGTCGTCGTTGCCAAAGAGATCGGAGATAAGCGGTACCGTGAATCCGCGGGTCGCTACCTTGAGGATTTTGAAATCGGCGCGGTCTACGAACACCGCCCGGGTCGGACGATTACCGAGTCCGACAACACTTGGTTCACGCTGCTGACGATGAATCAGCACCCCATGCACTTCGACAAAGAATTTGCCAAAGATAGCGAATTCGGACGCTGCCTCGTCGCGAGCCCGCTGACGGTGGGCATTGCTGTGGGCCAAAGCGTGGCTGATACCTCGGGTAAGGCCATTGCAAACCTGGGGTGGTCGGACATCAAACTTCCGGCGCCTCTTTTTGTCGGCGATACGATGTACTCGGAATCCGAAGTTCTCGCGGTTCGCGAGTCGAAGTCTCGTCCCAATCAGGGTATCGTCACCATCAAAACCATTGGCAAAAATCAGGATGACGTGGTCGTTATCTCTTTTGAGCGTTCGATGCTGATCCCCAAGCGGGGCCACGCGGTCGACGATTAAAAGGACCATTGAATCGGACCAAACGCCATCCGATGCGGATAGACGGAGGAATCACAAATGAGCGCTGCAGAACAGATCGAAGAAGAAGGCCTGACAGCCGAAGAAGAGATCCAGATTTTCGATACGATCGATAAATGGCTCGAACGGGACGTGCGACCGGTCGTCAAGAAATTCGACCATGCCGATGAGTACCCCCACGAGATCGTCGAGCAGATGAAAGAGATGGGCCTTTTCGGCGCCATCATCGAGCAGCGCTACGGTGGTCTTGGCATGTCGGCGTCAACCTACGCCAAGGTGGTCATTCGGATTACCGAGGTTTGGATGGCATTGACCGGCATCTTTAACTCGCACCTCATTATGGCGACGCTGGTTCAGCGGTTTGGAACCGAGGAACAAAAACAGCATTTCTTGCCACGATTTGCCACGGGCGAACTGCGCGGCGGTCTGGGCCTCACCGAACCCAATGCAGGTACCGATCTGCAGGGGATTCGCACCCGTGCCGACAAGGATGGCGACAACTACATCATCAATGGCGGGAAGACCTGGATCACCAATGGGATCGAGGGCACGTGTTATGCGTTGCTCACCAAGACCGACACCAAAGTGACCCCGGCCCATAAGGGGATGAGCTTCTTCATCGTCGAGAAGGGCGATGGGTTCAGCGTTTCCCGGCGCTTGGAGAAACTCGGCTATAAGTCGATCGACTCGGCAGAACTGGTGTTCGAGGACTTCAAAGTGCCGGCGGCCAATCTCGTCGGCGGTGTCGAAGGACAGGGCTTTTATCAAGCAGCTGGCGGCCTCGAGATCGGTCGTATCAACGTGGCTGCGCGCGGGGTTGGCCTCGCCAGCGCTGCTCTGAAGGACGCCACCCGTTACTCGCAGGAACGCGAAACCTTTGGCAAGCCGATTTGTAAGCACCAAGCGATCCAGCTCAAGCTCGGCGACATGGCGACCAAGGTCGAAGCGGCCCGGTTGCTCGTCGAGAATGCCGCGCAAGCCTATGATCGAGGTGAGCGCTGCGACATGGAAGCCGGTATGGCGAAGTACTTTGCCTCCGAAACGGCCGTTGAGGTCTCGCTTGAATGCATGCGCATCCATGGCGGATACGGTTACTCCAAAGAGTTCGATGTCGAGCGCTATTATCGTGACGCACCGCTGATGACCATTGGCGAAGGCACCAACGAAATGCTTCGCATCATCATTGCCAAGCAACTGATTGACCGTAATCCCGTCTAACGTATGAATGCTCGGCCATTGGCCGGGCATTCTTTTTCCCAGCGGAGTTATTTATGAGTCGTCCTCTCGAAGGGGTGCGTGTCATCACGATCGAGCATTATGGCGCGGGACCTTTCGGTACCGGGCACCTCGCCGCGATGGGCGCCGACATCATCAAGGTCGAAAACCCCCACGCCAAAGGCGATTCGTCACGCCACGTCACGCCCCATCTGCTCGGTGAAAACGACAGTCAATTTTTCCAAACGCTGAACCAAAGCAAACGCAGTCTGACGCTCGACCTCAAGCAGCCCGAGGGGCAGGAAATCCTACGCCGCTTGGCCAAGAGCGCCGATGGCATGATGAACAACCTGCGCGGCGATCAACCGGCCAAGCTAAAGATCACCTACGAGCACATGAAGGATGCCAACCCCGCGCTGGTCTGCGCCCATTTGTCGGCCTATGGCCGAGAGGGCTCTCGCGCCACGTGGCCGGGCTATGACTACCTCATGCAGGCTGAGACAGGCTTCATGACCATCACCGGGGAGCCCGAGGGGCCGCCAACCCGGATGGGCTTGTCGATCGTCGACTGGATGACCGGCACGACCACGGTGCTGGCCCTGGTTTCGGCGATTCTCAAAGCCCGCGAAACCGGCGAGGGTTGTAACATCGATTGCTCGCTGTTTGACACGGCGCTCTACCAAATGACCTACCCGGCGACCTGGTATCTGAACGAAGGCGACGTGACACCGCGCTTGCCGCGCTCAGCGCATCCATCGATGGTGCCGAGTCAACTTTACACCGCCAAGGATGGCTGGATATTTCTGATGGGTCTTACGCCCAAGTTCTGGAAGATCATTTGCGAGAAGACGGGCCGGATGGATCTTTTCGATCATCCAGACTACGTCGACTTCCCGGCGCGCAAGAAAAATGCCGTCGCGTTGAACGCTATTCTCGATTCTGTCTTCAAGGAAAAGAACGTTCAGTATTGGGTCGATCTCTTTGCCGGCTTCGTGCCGATTGGGCCGGTTTACGATTTGGCCGATGCCATGGAGAACGATTTCGTCAAAGAGCGCGAGATGATCCACAGCTTCGATCATCCGGTCAAAGGTCAGGTTCGCGTCGTGGCCAATCCGATCAAAATCGACGGCGATCGTTTGCCGACAACACGTGCCCCAGGCCTTGGCGAAAATACCGACGAAATCCTGAGGGAAATCGGCTATGGCGATGAGGACATTGCATCACTGCGTGACAAAGGCGCCGTCTAGCAGCGTCCGACTGAAGATTAGGGGAGAGATATGAAGCTCGAGGGCCTCAAAGTACTGGACCTGTCGCTGTTTTTGCCGGGACCGGCGGTCTCGTTGATGATGGCGGACCACGGCGCCGAAGTGATCAAGATTGAGAACCCCAAGGCGCCGGAACCCACGCGGTTCAAGCAGTTCTTCCCTTGGGTGCAAGGTGGCTGGACCGTGATGTTCCGCACGACGCAGCGCGGGAAAAAGGGCCTGACGCTCAACCTCAAGGACCCGGCAGCTAAAGAGGTCTTGATGAAGTTGGTCAAAGAGGCCGATGTCTTCATCGAGTCGTTCCGGCCAGGTGTGATGAAACGGCTCGGCATCGACTACGACACGCTTCGGAAGGTCAACCCGGGCATCGTCTATTGCTCGATGTCCGCTTTCGGGCAGGATGGTCCGTGGCGTGATCGGCCCGCACATGACACGGCAGCGGTTGCAGCCGCTGGTGTGCTCGGTTTGTCTCGTCATCCAGAAGGTGATTCCGGCCCCGCAATCCTGGGCGTGGCGATTTCCGACATGCTGTCGTCGCACCTCGCGTTTGGCGGGATCATGATGGCGTTGTATCGACGTCAGCAAACCGGCGAGGGCGATTACGTCGACATCAGCATGTTCGAATCGGTGTTGAATGCCTCGCCCAACATTCTTGGGCCGGTCTTCGCTGGCGGACAAGCGCCCGAGCGCCTGAAGGAACGGACGCATGGCGGCAACGCAATGCTGAACATCTACCAAGTCAAAGACGGCAGCTACATCGCGCTGGGTGGCGGCGAGCACAAGTTCGTCGAAGAGCTCTTCAATGGTCTGGAGCGGCCCGAGTTTATCGAACCGGTTACGGGTCCGGCGGGTGAGGGCCATTGGCCGGCGATCGAATTTTTGCGCGAGGCGTTTCGCACCAAGAGTCGTGCCGAGTGGGAGGCCTGGTTCGATGGCCGGGACATCTGTTGGATGCCGGTGATGGATCTGGAGGAGGCCTGGGACACACCCCAAGTTTGGGAGCGTGAAATGCGCATCAAGGATCCCCAAGGCAACGATCACATGGGGATCCCGATCAAGTTCAAGAATGAACCGGGCCGGGTGAACTTCGATTTGCCGAAACACGGCGAGCATTCCGCCGAAATCCTCGAGGGCCTGGGCTACAGCGCAGACGACGTCGCGTCGCTCAAGGACTCCGGCGCGATCTGACCCATCACCTCAAGGGCGCGGTGTGAACGGCCCCGCGCCCACGGTCGGGACCCTCGGTAAGACCACGCTTCTCTTTGCGGCGGTACTAGCCCCGTTCCAAGCGGCGTCGATTTCGCCGGCTATTCCCGAACTCCTGGCTCATTTCGCCGATCATCCGAACGCGGCCTACCTCGCGCGGCTCGTCTTGGTCATGCCCTCGATCGGGATCGCCATTTCAGCGCCGTTGGCGGGGGCCGTCATCGACAGATTCGGCCGCCGCCGCTTTCTCCTTGGCGCCATCCTCGCCTATGCCCTTCTTGGCGCGTCGGGCGGTTTTGCGAATGATCTAGAGGTCCTGCTGGCCACGCGTTTGTTTCTCGGGTTTGCTGCCGGCGGCGCGATGACCGCGACGGTGACCCTGATGGGGGACTATTTTGACGGCCCGGAACGCCAGAAATTCCTGGGTCAACGCACCGCCTTCGTCAATTTCAGTGCGATTGCGATCAATATCAGCGGCGGCCTATTGGCTTCCATCGATTGGCGGGTGCCGTTTTTCTTCTTCCTGGCGGCCCTTGTTCTCGTGCCGATGGGCACCCGCTCTTTGCCCGAACCGGTCGTGACGGCGGAGGCCAAGGCCACACCGCGGTTGCGGTTTCGGGAATGGCCGCTCGTGTTCATCGCCCTCGTCTATGCCATGCTGTTCTTGGTCAACATCGCGTTCTTCTTCG
Source organism: uncultured Alphaproteobacteria bacterium (assembly GCA_938023835.1). Taxonomy (GTDB): domain Bacteria; phylum Pseudomonadota; class Alphaproteobacteria; order SHVP01; family SHVP01; genus CALJDF01. The sequence continues at coordinate 24,809 of CALJDF010000258.1, read as the reverse complement.
TGCCAACCCAGATCCCCTTTTACGTGCGTTCGCTCGGATATGACGGCCCCCAAATCGGCGGCTTTGCCCTGTCGGCGTCGTCGCTCGGCATTGCGCTGGGATCGTTGCTGTACCACCCCATTCGGTCTCGTGTCCGGGAGGCCGCCAGCACCTTTATCCCGGCAGCGGCACTGGTGGTTGCCGGGTTCGGGATCGTCTCGTTCGGCGATACCTTGTGGGTGGTGATGCCGGGCTTGTTGTTGGCCGGATTGGGTTTTGGGGTCGTCAACGTCAATGGCATCGTCTGGGCGATGGAAGGGACCCCGGCGCCGATCCGCGGCCGCGTGGTCGGTGGCCTGACCGCTTCCATGATGCTCGGGCACTTTTGCTCGCCGCTGGTGAGCCAACCCATCGCCCAGGCCTGGGGCCTGTCGTCGGTTTACCTTTTCGGAGTGGGGCTCCTCGGCGTGATCGGGATCGGTTTTACGGCCAACGCCTTACGCCCGCGCGCGGCGGACTAGCCGGCGAGCGCCTTGCGCTTGGCCGCGGCGCGTCGCTTTGAGGCATCGCGTTTATCCCGGATGCTGGTGATCGGGCCTTTGAGCTCGACAATGTTGCCGTCTGGATCAATCACATCGATCGCTTTGCCGCTCCCGTCGGCACCATAGAGTTTGCGCGTCTCGCCGGCTTTGACCTTGTGCTTCTTCAAGTGCTCGCGGATTCTTTTTTCGTTGAAGGCATCCAGGTTCAACGCGAAGTGATGCATGTTGCGCCCCTTCATTGCGGATTCTCGGGCCTTTTTGCCACGCCCTTTGGGCTTAACGACCCGTCGGCCCGGCGCCAGCTGTAAGTCCAAGAGGCTACGCCCCGCGCGCATCTGGACCAGGTTGATGCGTTCGACGAATCGTTCTTCCCACATGCCGAGAACGTCGGTGTAGAATTTCTTGGCGCGATCGAGGTCCGAGACCAAGAGCACGACGTGGTCGATCCGGTTGGTTGCAATCGGGTGTTTCGCTATGGCCATTAGCGTCTCCTTAGGGCCGGTACTTCATCACGTGCGGCCCGCAACTCATCCCTGAACTGCGGCGCAGCCGCGATCTCGATCAATTGCTCGGCCTTCTCCGGAAGGGTCTTGTTGCGCAAATCCGCGATGCCATTTTCGGTGATCACGTACTCGACGTCCGAGCGGGCGATAGATACCGAGGTCCCCGGCGCCAACGTCGGCACGATGCGCGATGTCTTGCCGTCAGACGTTGTCGACACCAAGGCTACAACCGCGCGACCACCCTTCGACCGCCGTGCACCGCGCAAAAAGTCGACGAGGCCGCCGGCGGCACTCACCTGATTGCCTTTGATCATCTCGGCGTTTGCCTGGCCGAGAATGTCGAGTTCGATCGATGAGTTGATGGCCACAAGATTGTCGATGCTGCCCAAAACGTTGATGTCATGGGTGAATGTCGCGGGATGAAACGTTACACGGGGGTCGTCGGCAACAAAGTCGTAGAGCGCCTGGCTGCCAACGGCGACGCCGGTCTGGATCGCCGAATGCTGACCGCCTGTCTTGGCCATCGCGCCGGATTCGGCCAGGGCCATCAACGGATCGCAGATCATCCCGCCATGCATGCGCAGGTTCTTGCGGTCGGTCAGCGGCTCCAAAACGGTCGCCTGAATCTTGCCAATACCGATCTGGATCGTGTCGTCATCGCGGATCAAACTGGCGACATTCGCGCCTACGGCGCGGAGCGCATCGTTCTCAGCGCCAAGGTCGTACTCCACGAGGTCGAACGGTTCCTCGACCACGTAGTCGAGCGACTCAAACGCAACGGTGGGTGCGCCCGATGGGGCCGGTATGGTTGGGTTGACGTGCGCTACCAGGGTCTTGGCGTATCCGATAATCGACGGCGGGAAGTCAGCAGCAAGGCCGAAGCTGCATTGACCGTTCTTGTCCGGCGGGGACACCTGCAACAAAGCAATGTCGAGCGAGATGCTGCGCAAATAGGGCGTGATGTCCGAATAATGCATCGGCAGGAAGTCGACCTTTCCCGCGGCAAAGGATTTGCGCAGGGCCGGGGTGACGAAGAACGAGGTTGCCCGAGCGTCTTCATGAAGGGCGGCGTAATCGATCTGATTGACCCCAGGGATCCAGACGCCGATGAAGCGAATGCCGGCGCAGGCGTCGCTGTTCTCTTGCAGAACCTTGGCAAACAAAAGGGACTCGCCCGCGCAATTGGGCATGTACACCGACATGCCGGGCTTAAGCAGTTTCGTTAGGTCTTCAGGGGACAATGATTCCGGCATGCGGTCCTTGCACAGATTGAGTTTGCAATGCGCTATGTTAACATTCCGGCGCCTCACGTCGATTCGACCCACGGGCCATTTCATGAGCGATCAAAGTCTGACCGAGCAGCTGATCGCGTTGCTCCACCGTCCCATCACGCAGGACGACCGCAACCGCGCGTCGCTGCATGTCCTTGATTGGATCGGCTGCGCTGTTATTGGCGCCACTACGCCGCCCGGCGATGTTATGAAGGATTACGGCCGCTACGAGCCCGGTGGGTCGTGCAAGGCCATCGGTGTCGGCGACACGCGGGCCGAGACGGCAGCCTTCGTCAACGGAGCCTTTGGCAACGTCTTGGAAATGGACGACATCCACCGGACATCGGTCCTGCACCCCGGTCCGGTGGTGATCCCCGCAGCACTCGCCGCCGCCCAGGCCGCTGGTGTCGAAACGAATGATTTTCTCGACGGCCTTATTCGTGGCTACGAAGCCGTCGTGCGGATCGGTGCCTCAGTTGGACTGGGCCACTACAAGTTTTTCCACAACACCGCGACCTGTGGCCCGTTCGGCGCGGCGGCCGCCGCGGGCAGCGTGTTGGGTCTCGACGATGCGCAACTCGCAGACGCGTTGGGCAACGCCGGCACCCTTGCTGGCGGGCTATGGCAGTTGCGCAATGAAGACGTCATGTCCAAGCAATTGCACAACGCGCATGCGGCCCGGTCCGGGCTCGTCGCGGCGTATCTGGCCCAGCGCGGTCTCACCGGTCCACATCGGATTCTCGAAGGGCCTCAAGGGTTCTATGCAGCGATGTGTCCCGACGCCGATCCCTCGATACCGACCGCGAACCCGGACGCGCCATGGATGGTTTACGACACAAGCTTCAAGCCGTGGCCTGCCTGCCGGCATGCCCACGCAGCGATCGACGCCACGTTGTTACTCCGCGACCGTGTTGGCGATCCCGACGATATCGAGCGTATTGTTGTACGCACCTATGACGACGCGGTCGCATTCTGTGACCGACCGGATCCAAAGAATATCGTTGACGCGAAGTTCAGCTTGCAGCACGTCGCGGCTGTCGTGTTGCGCGAGGGCAAACCAACTTTGCCGTCATTCGAGCCGAAGGTTGTTGGCCGGGCCGACATGGCATCGATTCGAGACAAGGTTACGGTCGAAGCGGCACCCGATTACAGCGCCGCATTCCCCGAGCATTACGGTGCCGAGATCGAGGTTTGGGGACGTGATGGCCTGCACGAAAAGGCGGCGGTGACCGATGCGCTTGGCGACCCGGGGAACCCGGTGGGGGATGATACGGTTGTCGCCAAGGCCCGTGAACTGATGACCGCGGCTGGTTTGCCCGCAGCCAAGGTAGAGGCCATAGTGGAAAAAACACTGGCCCTGGGCCGCGGCGGCACGATCGACGCTGTGACCGAACTGCTGCCCTAGGCCGCGTAAAACGGGGAGAAACGCTATGTCCGCCGCACATGAGCTTGGCGACGAGGTCAATCCGGTTGAAACACTGGCGGCACACGTCGTCCGAACCAATTTCGAAGACCTCCCGCAAGAGGCGGTCAACGCCGCCAAGACGTTCATTCTCGATTCGATTGGGGTTGGGGTTGCCGGCTCCGATGGCCCGTGGGCACGCGAACTTATCGAGACCGTCAAGAAGTGGGGATCTGGCGACGAATCTCGGGTGTTCGTTCATGGCGCGCGCTTACCGGCATCGTCAGCCGCGATCGTCAACGCCTACCAAATTCACTGCCTGGAATACGACTGTGTCAACGAAGACGCCGTCATTCATCCGATGGCCACGATTCTCGGCGCGGTCTCCGCGGAAGCGGACCGTGCCGGCGGCTATAGCGGCAAGGACCTTATTCTGGCGGTGGCGCTCGGTGTGGATGCATCCTGTGTGCTGGGGGTTTCCTCGCGCGCGCCCATGCGGTTCTTTCGCCCCTCCACGGCCGGCGCGTTTGGTGCGACCGCCGCGGTCGCCAAGCTGCGCGGCCTTGATGACCCGACGCTGATCAATGCGTTCGGCGCTATCTACGGTCAGATTTCCGGCACGCTTGCGCCGCATCGCGAGGGCTCGCCGGTGCTGGGCATGCAGATCGGGTTTTGCGCCCGTGGCGCCATCGCGGCATGCGATCTCGCGCAAGCTGGGCTGATTGGGCCGCACGAAGTGATCACCGGCATGTATGGCTACCTACCCATGTACGAAGGCGAGTTCGACCATGTCGCCGCGTTTGCGTCGCTCGGCAAGACCTGGCAGATCACGCGCGTATCGCATAAGCCCTTTCCGTCGGGCCGTCTCACCCACGGCGTTGTCGACGGGATTCAGCAATTGCGGGAACGGGAGGGCATCAAGCCCGAGGATGTCGAGCGCATGGTCGCCTTGGTGCCGCCCTTGGCACATCGCCTCACCGGTCGACCCGACATTCCCGACCCGGAGCCCAATTACGCCAAGCTGTGCATTCCCTTTGTCGCCGCCACCGCCTTATTGGAAGGCACGGTCGACGTGCGTCACTTCAAGGGCGACTGGCTGCGCAATCCCAAGGTGCATGAAATCGCGGCACACGTTGAACCGGTCGAGGACGATAATCCCAATGCCAATGCGGTCGCCCCGCAAAAGCTCGAGGTCTACCTCAAGGATGGTCGCAAACTCGAGGTCGAGATGCCGCAGATTTTCGGCCACCCGGAGAACCCGCTCAGCCACGAACAGAATGTCGCGAAGTTCAAGCGCTCTTGGGCGTCTGCAGCGAAACCCCTAAGTGACGCGAGTGCCGATCGGATGATCGACGCCGTGACAAACCTCGAAAGCGTCGAGGACATCCGTTCCCTAATCGATCTCACAATCGCCTGAGGCCAAACCCGCTATGACGAACCCGAGCTATTTCAAGGTGCTCGACTACGAGCGCATGGTCCGCGAATACCCCATCGGGGATGACTTCGCGGCCTTGATGAAGTCAATGAGCCGTGACGAACTGCACGCGCTGCAGGAAGCGCGTCTCTTGAAGCTGATCGATCGCGGGTGGCAGATCCCGTTCTACAAACGGCTGTGGTCGGCGGCAGGAATGGCGCCGGGGGACATCAAGTGTTTGGAAGACAGCGCCAAGATCCCAACCTATTCCAAAGCCGAACTGATGCAGAGCATCGAGGAATACCCGCCCTTTGGCGATTTCCACGGTATGGAAACCTACGACAAGAACCAGCGCCCACCGGTTGTCTTTCATACGACCTCGGGCACGACCGGCACGCCACAGAACCTGTTCTTCGGTCCATGGTCGCGCGAACTCCAGAACGTCATGTTGGCGCGGGCTTATCACGTCCAGGGGATTGGCCCCGATGATGTCGTTCATTCTGTCTACGGCCACGGGATGATCAACGGCGGCCACTATGTACGCGAAACGTTCGTGCATTACAGCCCGGCGCTTTATCTCTCCGCCGGCACCGGCAACGAGACGCGGTCCCTCCAACAAGTTCAGAATATGGCCCGATTTGGGGTTACCGTGATCGTGGGTTTTGCGGACTACATCGTCAAATTGGCCCAGGTTGCGCACGAAGAAGGCTTGGTGCCCGGCAAGGATATTCCGGTCCGCATGATCGTCGGCCACATGGGTCGCGAAAGCCGCGAATCGATTTCCGAGGCTTGGGGCGGCGCCGAAATTTACGACCTCTACGGCGTCGGCGACACCGGCATCGTGGCCTTCGAGGCGGCAGACCGTGAAGGCATGTATGTCCACGAAGATGCCTACTTGCTCGACCTCACCGACCCCGACACTGGCGCCGTCGTGCCCGAGGGCCGCGAAGGCAACATGGTCATCACCGTGTTGTTCAAGGACGACATCTATCCGGTCATTCGCTTTGATACCAAAGACGTCACCGCCTTCGAGACCAAGCCGTCGTCGCTCGGATACAGTTTCCGCCGGATTCGCGGCTTCCTCGGGCGCAGCGACAACATGGTCAAGCTACGCGGCATCAACCTTTATCCCATCGCCATCGGGGCGATTGCCAACGAGCATGCCGCAACCACGGGCGAGTACATCTGCCGGGCGGACCGGGACGCCGAAGGGCGCGACGAGATGACCATCACGATTGAAGTCAAGGACCCCAGCGATCAATCCGTTCGCGATGAAATCGCCGCTGAACTCAAAACCCGCCTTGGCATCGGAATCAATGTGGAACTCGCGGCGGGCGGTGCCACCGCCGAGCTGACTCAGGTCGAGAAACGCCAAAAAGCCGTTCGTCTGATCGACAACCGCTTCAAATAAGGTTGCGCGTGCCCGACATCGATTTGTTTGCGCACGACCTGACCGAATGGTCTGCGGCCCTTGCGGCGAACGACGTTACGGCTGCTGACCTAACCGAAGCCTGTCTCGCCCGTATTGCGCGTCACGATTCCGCGTTAAAGGTCATGACGACCCTCACCGCCGAACCAGCGCGTCAGGCGGCGGCAGAGTCCGATCGACGTCGTCACGCCGGCCAACCGCTTGGGCCGCTCGACGGCATCCCGGTGGCACTGAAAGACAATATTGATCTAGCCGACACGCCGGCGACTGCCGGGATGGCCTCGCGCGCGCATCTTGTGTCGGCGGTGGATGCGGTGGTCACGGCGCGTCTTCGCGCGGCGGGAGTGGTGATCTTGGGCAAGGTTAATATGCACGAGGCCGCCCTTGGTGCGACGAACGACAATCCTCTCTATGGCCGTACCTACAATCCCCACCGCTCGACCCATACCCCTGGCGGTTCGAGCGGCGGCTCCGGTGCGGCCGTCGCGGCGGGGTTTTGTCTTGCCGCACTAGGCACCGATACCTTGGGGTCGATTCGTATTCCCGCAGCCTATTGCGGTGTGGCCGGCATCAAGCCGACCCGGGGCTTGGTCTCGCCGCGCGGTGTGGTCCCGCTTTCTTGGACATTCGATCATGTCGGCCCGCTCGCGCCGTCAACGCGAGACCTTGGCCTTTTACTCAATGCCTTGGCCGGGTTCGATCCTGATTGCGCGGAGTCGGTCGCTGCCCCGCAGCCCCTGCCAAACTATGACCCGGGCGATCCGAAGACGCTTGCCGGCGTCCGTCTTGGGCGTCTGGATGGGTTGGAGGGGGCAGGGATTGCATCTGATGTCGCCGGTGCCTTTCGTCAGGCGTCGGAGGTTCTGGCCGGTCTTGGCGCTGAAATGGTGTCGGTCCGGCTTGACGGCCATGATTACAGCCGCCTGCGCCGTGCAGGCCTGATCATCTCAGAGGTCGAAGGCGCCGTGGTGCACGCTGATGATCTGGCCACGCGACCCGAGCAGTTTTCGGATCAGTTTCGCGCAATGCTCACATATGGTGCCTCGCTTCCCGCCACGCGCGTCGTTCAGGCGCAGCGCGATATTGCCGCGGCTCAGGTTCGCGTACGCAAGGCATTCGGAGACCTCGATGCGTTGGTCATGCCGACCGCGTTGCAAACAGCGTTCGATTTTGCGGCAGCAGTGCCCGACAATCAGGCCGACCTCACCGCGATCGCCAACCTGACGGACCGCCCGGCGGTCTCTGTGCCGATGGGATTCTCGCCCGAGGGCCTGCCGATGGGGTTGCAATTTCTTGGACGACCGTTCGGCGAAGACGCCATCTTGCGCTACGCTCGTACCTACGAACTCGCGGTCGGCCACGACATGCGGCCCAAAGCCCTCGACTAAGTCGGGCTAGGAGAAGGTAAACTTGGCTTTGCGCTTTTCCATGAAAGCCGAACGCCCCTCGACGTAGTCCTCCCCGCGGAAGGCGTCGTCAAACATCTTCAAGGTCTCTTCGGTATCGGTCGCGGTGCCGTCCAAGATCATCCGCACGATCTTCTTGGTCGCGCGAATGGTGAACTGGCTGCCGGCGGCGATGGTGGCGCAATACTCGCGCGTCGTGGTTTCGATATCAGCGGGTGCGAGGAGGCGGTCGATCAATCCGATTTGCAATGCCTCGGGCGCATCGACAAGGCGACCGGTGTAGAGCATGTCCATAGCGCGCGCGGGGCCAATCTTGTCGACGACAAGTTTGGTGTCGTCGAGGCTATAAACCAGGCCCAGTTTCGCGGGCGGGATGCCGAAGCGGGCGGTCTCGTCGGCAAAGCGCAAGTCGCAAGCCACGGCGATCCCGCAACCGCCGCCAACGCAAGGCCCTTGGATCATCGCAATTGTCGGTTTGGGAAAGCGTGCGAGCTGTTTCTCTGCCAACTGGACGATCCGGTTGTAGGCTTGCGATGAATCGGGTGTGGCGTGCACCGCCTCGAATTCGCTGATATCCGCGCCGGCAGCAAAGGCGCGCTCGTCAACACCGCGCACGACGAGAACGCAAATCGATTTGTCGCTGGCGGCATCCGCCAGGAGGTCTGGCATGGCCGCCCACATTGCCTTGGACAGAGCATTGCGCTTGGCGGGTTGATTGAGGACAAGCCAGCCGATGGGCCCATCTTTTTCGAGGTAGATCGCCGGTTTGTCGCTCATGATGCCTCCAAGATATGCGGCTCGCATCTACCCATGCGCCCGCGCGCCTTGTCAACGTAGCCGCCTTTCGCTGTACTGGTTTGAATCAGGAGGATCACCATGAACGATCAGGTCAGCTTTACTCGTCTCGATCAGGCAACCGCCGAAGATTTCACCATCATGCACCGGTACATGGCGGCCGAGCATGCCAAGCTCGCCGACCGCGTGCTCGCGTTGCTGCGCGGTTTGGGGGGGCAGCGTCCCGGGCTTCAGGTCGATCGCCTCGAACACTCGTTGCAGACTGCCACACGAGCCCATGCCGATGGTGCTGACGATGAAACGGTGGTCTGTGCGTTGGTCCATGACATTGGCGACGAACTGGCACCGGACAATCATGGTGCCTTCGTCAGCGAAATCATGCGGCCCTTCGTTTCGGAGCAGAATTACAACATCTTGCGATATCACCCCGAGTTTCAGGGGTATTTCTTCTTCGACAAGATTGGTGCCGATCCCAACATGCGCGACCGCCACCGGGGTAAGCCGTGGTTCGATGCGGCGCATGAGTTTTGCGAGAAGTGGGATATGCCGGCCTTCGACCCGGACTATGAAAGCAAACCGCTCGAGTTCTTTGAGCCGATGCTGCGCAAGGTTTTCGCCCGGGAGCCCAGCCACAACGGCGTGGTCATCCCCTAGAGCCCAGCCCTTTTTTGGGACTCCCCTCTAGATCAAGGACTTGCGAGACGCCTTGCGTGCCTCCCCTCGGCCGCGCGCGGGGTAATTAGACCAAGCGCGTACTTGGAAGGGGAACAGGTCGCCTCTCTCGGATGTTCACCACCGGCCTGGCTAGTATTTTGGTCTGGCCTGTTCCCTCACGCCGCGAGACCGGCGTGGTCCCAAATAATGCACCCGGGTTGCATCATGTCGCGGGCGGCGGTATGCCACACGCCTCACAAGCAGGGGGTACCGCGATGGCCGACCACCAGGGCTATTTCATTGAAGACCTCACCGTCGGCATTGCCGAAGAGGTAAGCAACGCCGTCACCGATACCATGATCGAGCAATTCGCGGGGGTATCGGGCGACGACAATCCAATTCATCTCGATGAAGACTACGCCGCCAACACCATGTTCAAAGGCCGGATCGCTCACGGCATGTTGGGGGCGAGCTTTATTTCCGCCGTGATCGGCACCCGCTTACCGGGACCCGGTGCGGTCTACATGAGCCAATCCCTCAAGTTTCGGGCGCCGGTCCGAATCGGCGATGTGGTCGTAACCCGGGCAGAAGTCGCCGAGATCGACCTTGAGAAGAAGCGGGTCACCCTGCGCACCACCTGTACCGTCAGCGGCAAGGCCGTCATTGAAGGCGAGGCGCTGGTGATGGTGCCCTCACGCGCCTAGCGCGCGCCAAAAGCATGGAGGTCGTTCGGCGTTTCGATGAGCTGCCGCCAGGGTTACGGGGTGCGGTCTTCGCGGTCGGAAATTTCGACGGCCTTCACCATGGTCATCGCGCCGTCATCGAACGAGCGAAACAGGTGGCGCAGGCGTCCGGCGTGCCCTGCGGCGTCATTACCTTCGAGCCGCACCCGCGCCATTATTTCAGCCTAGATGACCCGCCGTTTCGCCTTACGCCGTTCCAACGCAAGCAAACCATCCTCGAAAGCTGGGGTCTGGATTGCATGGTGGCCGTCCCTTTCGATGCGGCCCTTGCGGCGACATCGGCCGAGAGGTTCGTCACGGATGGCTTGGTCGACGGACTCGGTGTTGGACACCTTGTGGTCGGGCATGATTTCGCGTTTGGGCACAAGCGGCGTGGCAATACGGCGTTCCTAAAGGAGCAGGCAAGCGCCTATGGCTTTGGCGTCACCGTCGTGGAGGCCCATCTTGCGGCCAGCGGCGCACTCTATTCCTCGCGCGCCATTCGCGAATTGCTCCAGAGCGGTCGCCCGCGGGAGGCTGCCGAGGCGCTGGGCCGATGGTGGGCTGTCGACGGCACGGTGCAACATGGCGATGCCCGAGGCCGAGACCTCGGCTTTCCCACCGCCAATCTGGAGATGGGCGCTTACCTCCAGCCCTCGCACGGGATCTATGCCGTTCGCGCCGGGATCGTCGAGGACGGCGGCACAACCTGGCACGACGCCGCAGCAAACCTCGGCCTTCGGCCAACCTTTGACGGTCGAACGGTCCTTTTAGAGGTCCATCTCCTGGAATTCAGCGGGGATCTTTACGGCAAAACGATGGATGTCTCGTTCGTCGAGTATCTCCGTCCCGAAGAGCGCTTTGCCGATATCGATGGGTTGATTGCCCAGATGGGGGCCGATTGTGCCCAGGCACGCGAAATCTTAGCCCGGCCGGAATATGCGCCAGAGCGCTACGACGCCGGGGCGCCTGCGCCGGCGCGTGAAGAGCCACTGCCCTAACCGGCAGATGCCTCGACAGGGTGCGGAGCCCCTGGTACAAAATTCGCCATGTCCAGGCAAAATCGGCAGCTGATTCCGCGAATTATCACCCCGGCACTCTAGTCGAGGCCGGTCAACGTCTGCCGTTTTCTTTCCCTAACTGGAATCCATTTTTCTGATGTCTAAAGACTATAAATCGACCGTCTTTTTGCCCGAGACGGATTTCCCGATGCGCGCCGGTTTACCCAAGCGCGAGCCCGAAGTGTTGGCTCGATGGGCCGAGATGAAACTCTACGAGCGGTTACGGGAGCAAAGTAAAGAGCGCGAGAAATTTGTCCTGCACGACGGCCCGCCATACGCCAATGGCCATCTCCACATGGGGACGGCGCTGAACAAGGTGCTCAAAGACGTCGTCAATCGCTCGCAACAAATGATGGGCAAGGACGCGAACTATGTACCGGGCTGGGACTGCCACGGGCTACCGATCGAATGGCAGGTCGAGCAGAATTACCGCAAGGTCGGCAAGAACAAAGACGAAGTGCCGGTCGCCCAATTCCGCCAAGAGTGTCGCGACTTCGCCGAGAAATGGATCGGCGTTCAGGCCGACGAATTCAAACGCCTTGGGGTGGTCGGCGATTGGGACAACTACTACTCGACGATGGCCTTCAAGGCCGAGGCCCAGATCGCGCGCGAGATCTGCAAATTTCTGATGAATGGTGGTCTCTACAAGGGCTCCAAGCCCGTGATGTGGTCGGTTGTCGAACAAACCGCCTTGGCCGAGGCGGAGGTCGAGTACCACGATCATACGTCCACCACCGTCATGGTCCGATTTGCGGTTGCCGACAGTGCGAAAAAGCCGGAGCTCGATGGCGCCAGCATCGTCATCTGGACCACGACACCGTGGACTCTGCCAGGTAACCGCGCCATCGCCTTTGGCGCCGATATCGACTACGTCGTGGCCGAGGTTCGCACCGTGGCTGACGACAGTACCGTGGTGCCTGGCGAACGGGTTGTCATTGCCGCCGCACTGGCCGACGCGGTTAAGGCCGAGGCCGGCGTCACCGACTGGACGCTGTCAGCGCCCTTTCCCGGACGTGATCTCGACGGTGTCGTCGCGCGGCATCCGTTCGCCGGCCAAGGCTACGACTTCCCAGTGCCGGCACTTGCCGGTGACTTTGTGGTGACCGATCAGGGCACCGGTTTTGTCCATATCGCGCCCGGTCATGGCGCGGACGATTACGACCTCGGCCAAAAACACGGCATTGCTGTTCCTGAAACGGTGAATGCGCACGGGGTATATGTCGAAGATGTGCCGCTCTTCGCAGGGCACAAGACCTTGCACCCAAGCGGCAAAGAAGGGGATGCAAATCGCGTCGTGATCGAAGCTTTGGAAACGCACGGCGGCTTGTTCGCCACCGGGACCTTGGTCCACCAATACCCACACTCCTGGCGTTCGAAAGCGCCGGTGATCTTTCGCAATACGCCGCAATGGTTCATCAGCATGTCGACCAACGACCTACGCGCCAAGGCGCTAAAGGCGATCGACGAAGTTCGCTGGGTACCGACCCAGGGGCGCAATCGTATCCGTTCGATGATCGAACACCGACCGGAATGGGTGATCTCGCGCCAGCGTGCATGGGGTGTGCCGATCACCGTATTTGTGAATCGAAAGACCCGTGAACCGTTGCGGGACGAACGGGTCAACGAACGCATCGCCGCAGCCTTCGAGGAGCGCGGTGCCGATGCATGGTTCCTCGACGAGGATGGCGCCAGCTTCCTGGGCTCGGATTACGATCCGGCGGACTACGACAAGGTCAACGATATTGTTGATGTCTGGTTCGATTCCGGCTCGACCCACAGCTTCGTTCTTGAAGAGCGGCCCGATTTGCAGTGGCCGGCGTCGCTCTATCTCGAGGGCTCCGATCAACATCGCGGCTGGTTCCATTCGTCTCTACTGGAATCATGCGGCACACGCGGTCGGGCGCCCTACGAGGCGGTTCTTACCCATGGTTTCGTCATGGACGGCGATGGCCGAAAGATGTCCAAGTCGCTAGGTAATGTTGTGAGCCCCCTCGACATCGCAAACCAAAGCGGTGCGGATATCTTGCGATTGTGGGTTGTCGGTTCGGACTACACCGACGATCTGCGTATCGGCGACGAAATCGTCAAGCGACAAGTCGATGCCTATCGCAAACTACGGAACACGATGCGCTACATGCTGGGCAACCTTGCCGGGTTCGACGAGGAGGAACGACTTCCCCTCGAGCAAATGCCCGACCTTGAGCGCTGGGCGCTCCACCGGCTGTGGGCGCTCGACCGGCATGTGCGTCAGTGCTGCGACGATTTCGATTTCCACGACATGTACGTGCAGCTTTACAACTTCTGTACCAACGATCTGTCCGCGTTCTATTTCGATATCCGAAAAGACGCGTTCTACTGCGATGCCGCCGATTCGATCGAGCGTCGCGCCGCACGCACGGTGCTAGACCAGTTATTCCGTTGTCTCACGACGTGGCTCGCGCCGTTCATTTGTTTTACGGCCGACGAAGCTTGGCTCGCGCGGTTCCCTGAAGATGAAAGCGTCCATCTACAGACGTTTCCAGAAATCCCTGCCGCGTGGCAGAACGATGGCTTGGCGGATAAATGGGAAAAAGTCCGCCGGCTTCGCCGGGTCGTGACCGGCGCCTTGGAAATTGAACGGCGGGAAAAGCGCATCGGTTCGTCGCTTCAGGCGGCACCGACCGTGTTCGCCGACAAAGAGACCGTTGCCGCCTGTGAGGATGTCGATCTCGCACAGCTCTGCATCACATCTGGGTTGACCTTGGTGGCTGACGAACCGCCGCAGGAGGCCTATCGCCTCGACGAGGTGTCGGGGATTGCAGTGGTTCCGGCGATGGCCGAAGGCGGCAAATGCCAACGCTGTTGGAAGGTGCTGCCGGAGGTCGCGACTGAACCGGATGCGGGTAACGACCTTTGCGGGCGCTGCGCGGATGTCGTCGCCCATTTGGACAAGCAGCCGGCCTGATGCTGCGTGTGGGATTGCCCGTGGCCGTCGTCGTGGTCGTGGTCGATCAGGTCACCAAGCTGTGGATTCTTGATGAGATCGTCCCCGGTGGCGGCTTTGCCGTCACGGGGTTCTTTAACCTCGTCCTGACCTTTAATCCCGGTATCAGCTTCAGCTTGTTCCAGAGCCCGGTCTGGGGGCGGTGGGTGTTCAGCATCCTCGCCCTGGCGGTCGCGGTTGGTCTCACCATTTGGATGCGGCGCGCGCAAACCCGATGGCTTGCCCTTGCCCTCGGAGGGGTCATTGGCGGGGCGCTGGGCAACACCGCAGATCGGATTATTCACGGTGCCGTCGTGGACTTTCTCGACTTCCATGTCGCGGGGTATCATTGGCCGGCGTTCAACGCGGCCGACTCGGCAATTGTCGGGGGTGTCGTTATGATCCTGACGGAGAGCCTGATCTTCCGGTCTCGCGGGACCGTTGATGTAGATGACAATAGTTAATCGCAAACTGCACTTTGCTACGGTTGCCCTTATCGTGGGCGCGCTCGTGTTGAGCGCCTGTTCGAACCCGCGCCGCACGCTCGGGCTTGACCCCCAGGCGCCGGACGAATTCATAGTCGTGAGCAAGGCACCGCTCACCATCCCGCCCGACTTCAATTTGCGCCCGCCGCAACCAGGCGCCCCGCGACCCCAGGAATTGAATCCAACGAGTCGCGCCCAGGCCGCCCTGGTGGGGGGCTCCCAGGCGTCGACCACCGCGGCAGCGACCCCGGGCGAGGCTGCCCTACTGCAGGTCGCGCGGGCCGAGGACGCTAATCCGGACATCCGCAAAGTGCTGAACGAGGAAACCTCGCAGCTTACCGAGCGCGAGGGCGGCTTTGTGGATCGCCTTCTGGATCGCGTGCGGCCCTCTGGGGATGAGGCTGAGGTGGTCAACCCGACCGAAGAAGAACGCCGGCTGCGCCAGCAAGATTCATCTGCCAACACCAGCGCGAGTGCCCAAGAAACACCGATCATTCGGCGCAAGAGCCGGTCGATCTTGTCCGGGGTGTTTTAGACCTTGCGATAACTATCATGTGACCGACTGCAGAGGACGATCCCCTTGCAAGGCGGCAGTTGTCATGACTACCTAAGGCCATGCTTTACCTAGCTCGTCGACCGAATCAGCTTCCCTTGCGACGCCTCGGCAGTCTTTTCGCGATCGCGTTTGGCATGTTGATTCTTGCGCGCGGTCCCGCGGATGCAGGGCTCTTCGATCCAAAAACCTTTGTCCTCGACAACGGGCTCCAAGTCGTTTTGATCGAAGATCACCGCGCGCCGGTGGTGACCCAAATGATCTGGTACCGGGCCGGTTCTGCGGACGAACCCCTCGGCAAGTCGGGAATCGCCCATTTCCTTGAACATCTCATGTTTAAGGGCACACGGGATGTTCCTGTGGGAGAATTCTCCGAGATCGTCACCCGCAACGGCGGACGTGAAAACGCTTTTACTTCCTACGACTACACGGGCTACTTCCAGACCGTGGCGGCCGACCGGTTGGAGGCTGTGATGCGGCTCGAGGCCGATCGCATGACCAACCTCACGCTCACCGAAGAGCAGGTGATCGCCGAGCGCAAGGTCATCTTGGAAGAGCGCAGTTCGCGGGTCGATAACACCCCGACCGGGCTCTTTTTCGAGCAAATGAACGCCGCGCAGTACCTCACCTACCCGTACCGAATTCCGGTGATTGGGTGGGAAAACGAAATTCGTAAACTCAGCCTGCACGATGCGCTGGATTGGTATCGCACCTACTACACGCCGAACAACGCGATTTTGATCGTCGCGGGCGATGTGACGCTCGATGTATTGCGCCCGCTTGCCGAGAAATACTACGGCGTGATTCCGCAGCGCGCTCAGCCCGTGCGCAACCGCCCGCAGGAGCCAGCGCAACTCGCGGCCCGGCGGCTGGAAATGTTTCACGCCCAGGTCACCCAAGACACCTGGCGCCGTTCCTATTTGGCCCCGAGCTACTTATGGGGCGAAACCCAGCACGCGTTGCCGCTTCAATTGCTGGCCCAGGTCTTGGGCGGGCGGTCGACCAGTAGGCTCTATCGCGACATGGTGATCGAAGGTCAGATTGCGGTCCAGGCCAGCGCGTTTTATTCGGCAACCGACGTTGGGCCGAGTCAGTTCTTTCTCTTTGCGGTGCCCCGTCGCGATACGACCCTGGACGACATCGAGGCGCGGATGGAAGCGCTGATCGCCGATGTTGTTGAAAACGGCATCACGCAAGACGAACTCGATCGCACAAAGAGATTCCTTCTCGCGCAAGCGATATATGCCCGAGACAACGTGCAAGGTGCTGCCAGGATATTTGGCGAAGCGCTGACGAATGGGCGCAGCGTCGACGATGTCGAAAGTTGGCCCGACCGAATCAACGCGGTGACGCTCGACGAGGTCAACGCGGCGGCCCGGTATGTCTTTGACAAGAGCCGCTCGGTGACTGGCATCTTGCGCCCGCGGCAACCAAGCTGATGCGGGGTATTCGCGTGGGTGTAGCGCGGCGCATCGCGCCTTTCTTTATGGCCACGATTCTATTGGCCTGGCCAACCGCGCCGATGTGGGCTGCCGAAATCCAAGAAGTGCGCTCGCCAGGCGGTATCACGGCGTGGTTGGTCGAAGAGCGCTCGATCCCGATGCTGGCGGTCGAGATGCACTTTCGCGGCGGCGCGTCCTTGGACCCAGAAGGCAAAGAAGGGCTGGCGAATCTTTTGTCTGGCTTGCTCGACGAAGGGGCCGGCGATCTTGATTCGCAGGCGTTTCAAGGACGCCTTGAAGATCTGGCGATTTCCCTGTCGTTCGACGCCGGTCGCGATGGGTTTAGTGGCAGCATGAGGACGCTGACGGAGAACACCGACGAGGCCTTCCGTCTTTTGCGCCTGTCGCTGACTGAGCCGCGTTTTGATCCCGAACCGGTCGAACGGATTCGCTCGCAGGTGATCACCGGCATTCGGTCTCGCGTACAAAACCCGAACACTATTGCCGGGCGCATTCTTTTTCAGAAAATCTATCCGGACCACCCGTATGGTCGCCCCGCCCGCGGCACGTCGGACTCGGTGGCCGCGGTGACCGTAGAGGACCTTCGTGCTTTTGTTGAAGGACGGTTTGCGAAAGAAAACCTTATCGTCGGTGTCGTGGGCGATATCTCGGCCGAGCGTCTTGCAGGGTTGCTCGACAAAACATTCGGAGATCTCCCCGATACGGCGACAAACGGCGTTGTCGTGCCGGACGTTGTTTCTGCGCTCGACGGCGGTGTCGAAGTCATTCGACGGCCGATCCCACAAAGCGTGTTGATTTGGGCGATGCCGGGGATCAAGCGAAACGACCCCGACTATTTTGCAGCGGCCCTCATGAATCGGGTTTTGGGCGGCGGCAGCTTCACCTCTCGCCTTTACACCGAGGTGCGTGAAAAGCGCGGTCTGGCGTACTCGGTGTACAGTGCGATCGTGCCCTATCAGCATTCCGGCTTGGTGCTGGGTGGCGTTGGCACGCAGAACGGGCAGCTTGCTGAATCGCTTTCGCTGATCCGCGCTGAGATTGAAAAGATTGCCCGCGAGGGGATCACGGCGGAAGAACTCGAGGCAGCGAAAACCTATACCACGGGTGCATTTCCCCTCAGCCTCACGAGCAACGCCCGGATCGCCAACATGCTGGTGACCCTCCAGGTCTTGGATCTTGGCATCGATTACCTCGACCGCCGGGCCAGCTTGGTCAATCAGGTGACCCTTGATGACATCAAGCGGGTTGGCGCGCGCTTGCTGAATGTCGATGCAATGTCCGTGGTTATTGTCGGCGACCCCGAAGGGGTTGAAAGCACGCCTTAGCCGCCCGGGGTCGTTGGACCCGCGTATCGCCTCTGCTAGTTTGGCGCCGAACATGCGCCCGCCTCTTATCCATGCCACTCGATATTGCTATGCCGATGCCATCGGGCCCGGTGGCTTGGTGGCGACGGACCTTGCCAAAGCCCGGGATCGGGCCACTGCCAAACTGGCAGCGCTTCGCACGGCAATGGGACGTGATCCCGCGCTCGATTGTCTCGCGGCGGCCCATTGGCAAGATGATCTCGCCGCGTTGCGCCAAATCGCAGATGACTTCGGCATCCGGTTTGATGATGTGATTCTTATCGGGATCGGCGGATCGGGATTGTCGGCGCGGGCCTTGGCTGCGGTCACACCGGTCGGCCGCTGCCGCCTTCACGTGATGGCCAACCTGCAGCCGGGTCGCCTCGAAGGTGTTCTGGGCGCCGTTGACCTGGCGCGAACCGGTTTCTTGCTGGTCTCGAAATCGGGGTCGACTGTCGAGGTCATGGCGCAGGCCCTAATTGTCTTGCCCCGCCTCGACGCAGCCGTCGGTCGTGCTGCTCTCGCCGACCGCGTCCGCGGGATCGCGGTACAGGGAAACAACCCGCTGCGGGCGTTGGCAGCCAAATGGGGGTTTCCAGTGTCGGATCACCCGCCTGACGTTGCGGGGCGGTATTCTGTGCTGACACTCGTAGGCATGTTGCCTGCGCTCCTACTCGGCCTCGATCCGGCTACCATTCGGCAGGGGGCGGCCTCGGTGTTGGGTACACCCGACGCAGCCGAGGGGGCCGCGTTGATGGCCGGCTTCTATCGCACCGGGCGACCGATCTCGGTGATGTTGGCTTATGACGAGCGCCTGAGTTGGTTCACCCGGTGGTACGCCCAGTTGTGGGCCGAGAGTTTGGGGAAGGGCGGTCTTGGAATGACGCCTGTCACCGCGCTCGGACCGGTCGATCAGCACAGCCAATTGCAGCTTTATCTCGATGGACCGCCCGACAAAGTATTCACGGTGTTGGTGCCCGCCTCGGCAGGGACAGGGTTGGAGATTGCCGTCGATCAGATCGGCGATATTGAGGCGCTGGCCTATCTTGGTGGGCGATCGATTGGCGACATCGTTGCCGCGGCCGCCCGTGCAACAGTAGAGACCTTGGTGGCCCATCAGCGACCGGTTCGTTTGGTTTTGAAGCCGGTGATCGACGAGGCCGCGATGGGCGCGTTGTTCATGCACTTTATGCTCGAGACGATACTTACCGCGGACCTGCTCGGCGTCGATCCGTTTGATCAGCCCGCGGTCGACGAGGGTAAGGTGCGCGCCCGCGACTACCTGAGAACCGGGCGGGTCGCCCTCGAGCTATGACCATTCGTCGCCTGCCCGAGGGCACGGTCAACCGCATCGCGGCAGGCGAGGTCGTTGAACGTCCAGCGAGCGTCGTCAAAGAATTAGTCGAGAACGCGATCGACGCGGGCGCCACGCAGATCAACGTGGCGATGGCAGGCGCCGGGCGGGATCAAATCATTATCACTGACAACGGCAAGGGGATGACCCGCGACGACCTCGTGCTAGCCGTAGAACGGCACGCGACATCGAAGTTGCCGGAGGACGACCTCGTCTGGATTGCCCATCTCGGCTTTCGCGGCGAGGCCTTGCCGTCGATTGGCTCGGTCAGTCGCATGACGATCACCAGCCGGGCCCGTGGTGCCGATGCGGCCTGGCGACTTCACATCGACGCCGGACGGGTTGACGACCCGCAACCGGATTCCTTGCCCGAGGGCACCCGGATCGAGGTGCGAGACCTTTTCTTTGCGACACCGGCGCGGCTCAAATTTCTTAAGACCGACCGTTCCGAGGCGTCCGCGATCACCGAAACCACCAAGCGGCTGGCGATGGCCAATCCGACCGTGGGGTTCAGCTTGCGGGACGCGTCCCGCGCGATCTTTGGCTATCCGGCGGCGGGGGGGCCGGATGCGGCGCGCGATCGCCTCGCCGCCATCATGGGGCGTGACTTCGTCGACAACAGCGTGGCCGTGGCGGCCGAGCGGGACGGGGTTGAACTCACCGGTTTCGCCGGGTTGCCGACGATGAACCGGGGCAACGCGCAGGCGCAGTACTTGTTCGTCAATGGCCGGCCGGTGCGGGATCGGTTGTTCACCGGCGCCATTCGCGGCGCGTATCAGGATTTGATGGCCCGCCATCGACATCCGGTGGTGGCGCTCTTCCTTTCGGTGCCGCCCGAGGCGGTGGACGTTAACGTGCACCCGGCCAAAGCGGAAGTCCGGTTTCGCGATGAGCAATTGGTGCGCGGGCTGATCGTGTCGACGGTGCGGCGGGCCCTGGCGGCGGCTGGGCATCGCGCTTCCTCGACGGTGGCGGCGGAGGCTACGGCAGCGTTCCGGCCTGGCGGGCAGGGCGCGTTTTATGGCGGGGGTTCCGAGGGGCGGCCACGCACCGGGCTGGCCGAAGCGGCCAACGCGTTCCAGCATCAGGCGCCGACCGGGATGCCGCTAAGCGACGATCCCGCCGGCTTTGCCCCGGCGGCAAGGCCCGCAGAGACGGGTGCGGTTGACGTACCGGCGACGTCCTATCCCCTTGGTGCGGCGGTGGGTCAGCTACACGAGACGTATATCGTGGCGCAGACAGCGGACGGCCTAATCGTGGTCGACCAGCATGCCGCGCATGAGCGCCTCGTGTATGAGCGGATGAAGAAAGCGCTGCAAGGCGGCGTGGCGCGGCAGGGCATGTTGATCCCCGAGGTGGTGGAAATGGACGAGGCGGCGGTGGGTCGGCTGCTGGACCGAGCGGACGAACTGGCCGAGCTGGGATTGGTGATTGATCAATTCGGGGGCGGCGCGGTGGTCGTGCGAGAGCAGCCGGCGTTGTTGGGCGAGGTGGATATTCAAGGGCTGGTGCGCGACCTGGCGGACGATCTGGCGGAACTCGACGACACCACCGCGCTGACCGAACGGCTCAACGATGTGTGCAGCACGATGGCGTGCCATGGCTCGGTGCGGGCCGGGCGGCGGATGACCGCTGCGGAGATGAACGCCCTGCTGCGTGAAATGGAAGTCACGCCCAACTCGGGTCAGTGCAATCACGGTCGGCCGACCTATGTCGAATTGCAACTGCCGGATATCGAGCGACTGTTCGGACGGCGTTGACCGCCTAGGCCGCGCCGCCCGGTGCGCGCAGATACACGACCCTGGCCGCCCCGAAGTGTCGGTCGTCGATAACCTCAACTCCGACCGGCGAGGTGACCTCTTCGTCGCGGCCGACCTCGATCACGATGATCCCACCCGGGGCAATCCAGCCGCTTTCGGTGAGTGCGTTTAGAGCCGGGCCCGTCAGGCCCGACCGATAGGGGGCGTCCATCAGCACGAGGCCAGCGGGGATGCGGGCGGCACCGGGCTGGGTCGCATCGCGCCGGATGACGGTGGTGGCGGCGCTGGCGCCGAGGTGCTCGGCGTTGCGTTTGATCAGGCGCGCCGTGGCGGCGTCGTTTTCGATGAAGACCACGCGAAGCGCGCCGCGCGATAGGGCTTCGAATCCTAGGGCGCCGGTCCCAGCAAAGACATCGAGGACGTGCAGATCCGTCAGGGGTGCGCCGCTTTCGGTGATCAGGCCGTGGGTGAGTTTGTTGAAGATGGCCTCGCGAACGCGCTCGGCGGTGGGGCGCAACGTATTACCGGGGGCGGTCTCCAGTTTGCGGCCCCGGTGGGTGCCGGCGATGATGCGCAGCACTAGCGCCCCTGGCCCATCTGTTCGCGCAGCACCTTGTGGGGCACCGGTTCGACGGCGCCGGCTTTAAGATTGCCCAATTGAAAGGGACCATAGGCCAAGCGAATCAGACGCGAGACAGGCCAGCCCAGGTGTTCCATGACGCGTCTGATCTCGCGGTTTTTGCCTTCGCGCAGCGACACCGTCAGCCAGGCATTGCTGCCTTGCTGTTTGTCGACACTTGCGATGATGGCGTCATAGCCGACGCCGTCGATGGTGACGCCGCGCTTGAGGGGTTCCAGCTTGGCCTGATCGACCCGGCCGTAGACGCGCACGCGGTAGCGCCGTGTCCAGCCTGTGGCAGGGAGTTCGAGTTTGCGGGCGAGGTCACCGTCGTTGGTGAGCAACAACAAGCCTTCGGAATTGAGATCGAGTCTGCCGACGGTGAGGACCCGCGGCAGGTTCTTCGGCAGGTGATCGAAGATCGTGTCGCGGCCCAACTCGTCGCGGTTGGTGGTCACGAGCCCCGGCGGTTTGTGATAGCGCCACAGCCGGGTTTCTTGTTTAGCCGGCAAGGGTTTGCCGTCGACCACGACATGGTTGTCGTCTGTAACCGTAAACGCGGGTGTTGTGAGGACGGTGCCGTCGACGCTGACGCGGCCCTGCTCGATCCAGCGTTCGGCCTCGCGGCGCGAACACATGCCTGCGCGGGCGATGCGCTTGGCGATGCGCTCGGTCGGTTGGGAATCGGCCTGCGTTGTCATCCCGCGGCCTTGACGAAGGCGCGGAAGATCTTCGCGTCGCCTTCGCTGATGTCGTACTCGGGGTGCCACTGCACGCCCAAGCAAAACGTGTGGGCAGGCGATTCGATGCCTTCCACCACGCCGTCGGGTGCGACGGCATTGATGACGACGGCCTCGCCGTCATGGGCGGCGGCCTGATGATGCGCGCTGTTGACCGGCAATTCGTCGGTGCCGACGATCCGGTGCAGCAACGTGTCGGGCGTAATCGCGACGGTATGGCCGGGTTCGTCCCGGGAGTTGGGTTGTTCATGGGCCAAGGCGTCGGCCACCGCATCGGGAATGTGCTGGACGAGGGTGCCGCCCAGGATGACGTGCAAGAGCTGCTGGCCGCCGCAGATACCGAGCACCGGCTTGTCGCGCGCCAGCATCGCTTTGGTGATGTCGGCTTCGAAGGCGGTGCGGGCGTCTTTGGTCTTGACCGTGGCGTGGCGTTCGGTGGCGCCGAATAGCGCGGGGTCGACGTCGAAATTGCCGCCCGAGACCACCAAACCATCCAAAAGATCGGCGTAGCGTTCGGCGGCCGCGGCATCATGCGGCAGCATCACCACGGTGCCGCCCGCGTTGGTGACCGCGCTGCAGTAGTTCTGGCGCAAGGCGAACCACGGCTTGTTGGAATAGGCGCCGGGGTCTTCGGAATCGACGGTAATGCCGATGAGGGGAGATTTGCTCATGGCGCGGACACTAAGGCCGCCTTTCCCGGCGTGCAATTGGTACCCAGGCTTGACCGCCGGGCAGGGCGCGGCCCAAGGTCGTGGGCATGACGGGAAGTGGTGAGACCCCCATGGCCCAGGCCCTCGCCGAGGCATCCGCGGCGGCGCGCGCCGGCGAGGTGCCGGTGGGCGCGGTGCTGGTCGACGCCAAGGGCGCGGTGATCGCCGCGGCGGGCAACCGCACGCGGACCGACAACGATCCCACGGCCCATGCCGAAATGGTGGTGATCCGCGCGGCGGCGGCCAAACTGGGCGCCGAGCGGCTGAACGACTGCGACCTCTACGTGACGCTGGAGCCCTGCCCGATGTGCGCCCAGGCGATCAGCTTTGCCCGGCTGCGTCGGCTCTATTACGGGGCGGCCGACCCCAAGGGCGGCGGGGTGGAAAACGGGCCGCGCATCTTTGCCCAAAGCACCTGTCATCATGCGCCGGAAACCTATGGCGGCCTGGACGAATCCAGGGCCGCCGCCTTGCTGAAAGATTTTTTCAAGAGCCGGCGATAGCGCGGCCATTTTGCGAGGCGTCAATGCGCCACGCCCGAGAATTCCTGATACAAACGGCAGGTCTGCCCCACAAAGAGAGTTTCCATGGTTGTCGAACATCCGGAAAAAACCAAAAAACTGCTGCCCAAGCTGCATGCCTTCATGGAGGCGCATGTCTATCCCGCCGAGAGCGTCTATGCGGCGCAGCTCGATGAAGAGCGCTGGCGGGTGCCGCCCATCATGGAAGAGCTGAAGGAGAAGGCCAAAGCCGAGGGGCTGTGGAACCTCTTTTTGCCCGACGAAGAGCTGGCGTTGGGCCTGACCAATCTGGAATACGCGCCGTTGTGCGAGGTGATGGGGCGGGTGCCGTTTGCGCCCGAGGTGTTCAACTGCAACGCGCCCGATACCGGCAACATGGAATTGCTGGCCAACTACGCCAACCAGGCGCAAAAGGCCGAATGGTTGACGCCGCTGTTGGAGGGCAAAATCCGCTCGGCGTTTTGCATGACCGAGCCCGACGTCGCGTCGTCGGATGCGACCAACGTCGAAACCTCGATCACGCGGGATGGCGACGACTATGTGATCAACGGGCGCAAGTGGTGGATCACCAATGCGGCGCACCCCGATTGCACGATCTTCATCGTGATGGGCAAGACCGATCCGACCGCGGCGCGCCACAAACAGCAATCGCAAATCCTGGTGCCGCGCGATACGGACGGCGTGACCATCGTGCGCAAGCTGGGGCTTTTTGGGTTTGATGATGCGCCGCACGGGCATTGCGAGGTGACGTTCGAGAACGCGCGCGTGCCGGCCACCAATTTGATTCTGGGCGAAGGGCGCGGCTTTGAGATTGCCCAAGGCCGTCTGGGGCCGGGGCGTATTCACCACTGCATGCGTCAGATCGGGGTGGCCGAACGCGCGCTGGAAACCATGTGCCGCCGGGTGACGACGCGCGTCGCCTTCGGCAAGCCGTTGGCCGAGCAAGGCGCGTTGCGCCAACAGATCGCGCAAAGCCGCATCGAAATCGAACAGGCCCGGCTGTTGGTGCTGAAGACCGCCTGGATGATCGATCAGGTCGGCGCCAAAGAGGCGCGCAACGAGATCGGCATGATCAAGGTGGCGGTGCCGATGATGACGCAAACCATCCTCGATCGCGCGAT
>CALJDF010000257.1 GCA_938023835.1 uncultured Alphaproteobacteria bacterium | reverse complement strand
CGCCCAGCGATCGACCCCAGTCGATTGCGCGACATAGCCGATGGACCGGCGCACCGCCGCGGCCTCGCGCATCACGTCATGCCCGGCGATCTCGGCTCGCCCGCCGTCGGCCTGGGTCAGCGTGGACAAGATGCGCACCGTGGTGCTTTTCCCCGCCCCGTTGGGGCCCAGCAGGCCGAAAATCTCGCCCTGTTCGACACGAAAGGACACGCCCTGCAGGGCCTTCACGCCGCCCTTGTAGGTCTTGGTCAGGTTCTCGACGAGAATCGCGTCGGTCATGGTGGGTATTCCTGTCGCTTTCGGCGCAAACATTTTACGAGGGGTGTATCTTAGATGCTAAGATGTCAACTCACTAAGGAGGCCGCCCGCGAGTGTCAAGTCCGCAAAATGCTGGCAACCGCACCGCCATCCTGGCGGATCTTGGGTTGGCAATGCGCCGCTCCGGCACCCAAGGGTCGCTGTTGAGCAATGCGGTCGCCGCGCGGATCGGCATTTCGCCCAACGATTTCGAATGCCTCGACATCGTCAATCTCGAAGGCGCCGTCACCCCCGGCCACCTCGCCGAGGCCACCGGGCTCACGACCGGCGCGATCACCGGCGTCATCGACCGCTTGGAAAATGCAGGCTTCGTGCGGCGCGATTCCGATCCCACCGATCGCCGTCGCATCCTGGTGCGCCCGATCAAAG
Organism: uncultured Alphaproteobacteria bacterium; assembly: GCA_938023835.1. Taxonomy (GTDB): domain Bacteria; phylum Pseudomonadota; class Alphaproteobacteria; order SHVP01; family SHVP01; genus CALJDF01. The sequence continues at coordinate 2,424 of CALJDF010000257.1, read as the reverse complement.
AAAACACCGCCGTGATCGGCAGCTACTACCAATCCTTGCAGCGCCGCCTGTGCGCGTTGCTCGACGATCTGGCGACGCCCGACCTCGCGCGCTTTCTCGCGCTTTACAACGACGTCAACGCGATGTTCGCCGAAGAGATTCGCGACCTCAAAGAGCGCGACGCCCCGTCGCCGAAAAAAAACCGCGCCAAGCCGACCAAGGGAGATCCCGCATGAGCCTCGTCATTCACCAAGGTCTGATGGACATCGTCGAACCCGACGGCACGCGCAGCGACTACGAACGCTTCATCATCACCCGCAATCCCGACGGCAGTTGCACCATGCGCACCGTCACCCGCTCTCCGGCGGGCGATCTCTTGCGCGACGTCAACCATCTCGATGCGCCGGACTGGCGCCCGATCGAAGCCATGGGCCGCTTGTTCTTCAAGGGCGAGGCGATGGGCACCGTGCTGCGCCGCCTCATTGGCGACAAGATGCATTCCTATGTCTGGCAAGGCGACGGAGAAATGGACTACCAAGTCTTCGACGCGCCACCCAAGATGACCGTGGGCTTCCACCCCATCCAGCACGAAGCCTGGAAGATGAACTTCATCGACCGCGGCAACAACGACTACCAGCCGCTGCTCACCCACACCGTCTCCAACACCTGGAACGGCAAATCCCTCAGCCACGGGATGAAGCTCGAAAGCAGAGTCTGCTACGACGGTCTAGAAACCGTCACCGTGCCCGCCGGCACCTTCGAATGCGAACGCTTCACCTGGCAAACCCCATTCGACAAAGAACTCCACATTTGGTGCCACGGCTCGGAACGCTTCTTGGTCAAAGAAACCGTCGCCCGCGGCGACAAAGAAGGCACCGTGTACGAGCTGGTGGACTACGAGAAGAAAGAAGTGGGGTAGCCCCTACCACTCCACCCCAGACCCACCGCCGCTGTCTTCGACCAGCGTGCTGGCCAGCACCCATTCGTCGACCTCCATGTAGCGCGGCGCCAGAAAACGATAGGTCTTGTCGATCAGCTTGAGGGCTTCGGCCGAGCGTTTGATCACCGCGAAATCCCATTCGCGCAGCAGGTCGTCCCACACCAGCATGCGTTGCCACAGATCGTCTCGGGTGTCGCGCAAGGCGACAATCCACGCTTCGACATCGCGCAACGCGCCCATTACGTCGGCGTGGTCGGCATCCACCGATTGAAACCTGTTGTGCCATTCTTCGATGCCGGTCTCGAGCAGGGCCCGGCAGCGCTCGACGCGCTCGGCCTCCATGCGGTCGTTGCGGTATTTGCCTTCGAGCTCGGTCAGCTTGGCTTTGAGTTTGACGATCTTGGCAAAGCGTTCGCGCACCGTTTCGACATAGGCCCATTCCGCCGCCAGACGCTCGATGTACTGGACAACCTGTTCGCGCCCCGCCGCACCCTCGAGGCCCAGCTCCTGCGCCGCCTGATCGAACGCCTCGCCGACCTCTTCCTTAAAGGCGGCATCGCTGGCCATGTCTTCCAGCATCTTGGCCTCGGTGACGTCGAACCTGGCGCCGGTAATCCAGTCCATCAATTGGCCGACCAGCTTCGAATAGGCGACTTGAGTATGGCGCGGCTCGACCTGCCTCGAGGCCTCACCGGTGCGCAGCTCGGCGGGGATCGCATCGCCGATCATTAGGGCTTTGACGAATCGGAGGCTGGCGGCATCCCAGTCCAGCATCACCCCGTCGGGGTGACCGTCGAGTTTGAACTCGCACTTGATCCCCGGAAGATGGAGCACCACCGGGTTGTCGGCCATGCGGAAATACATCCCCGGGCGCTCGGTTTCCGGCGAGATACGAAAATAGGGGTTCTCCATCGAGGTGAAGAACTTGTGCTGAAAGCTGACCTTCTCCGGCGGATCGCCCTTGGGTCGCCAGGCTGGAGTACTCATGCTACTGGGTCTTCAAGCCTCGGGTGGGCGGCATCTAACCACAATCCGGGCGGGTGGGCGACGTGCCCAATTGCGCGGTCTCGACCGACGGTCTACACGGCCCCGACGTAGGCGCAGGTCGCCTTGCACTTCCTCTGGCGTACCCCCGAAACACACCTTTATTCTGATTTGGCTGTCGCAGAACCGGAGAAGTGGCTTCTAGAATGTCGGTTACAACGGAAGAAGGCCCGGTTTCCTGGGAAGCAGGTCAGCGTTCCTATCCGTCTCGCGAATCTTCCGGACGGGGGCGCGCGCATGGAAGCTTGGGACGGCAAGGCCTGGGGGCCAACGGGCGCGACGCCCGATAGGCTGTTCGACGCCCGCGTGATGTCGGTTGAGGAAATCCTCTCGTTGGGCATTCCGCTGTCGGATATCGGGCCACCCTCGTCACCGACTAGGGTCGATTTCGGCAAGACCGCCACCGATTACGCGACCCATCGGGCGGGGTTCCCGCCGTCCCTGTTGGACCGCCTGGCTGC
>CALJDF010000256.1 GCA_938023835.1 uncultured Alphaproteobacteria bacterium | reverse complement strand
AATTGCGAGGGGCGTCAGAAGAGGAAAATAGCGCTCCAAGAATCGGTTCTCGAGCCAACCAATTTCGGCGTCAGTCAGGTCACCTGGACCGATCAGAACGATGTCGTTTTCCGCAAGTTGCTGGAGAAGTTCCTTTTGAACCCTTTGCTGCTCGGCCAAGAGGCTTTCCGAGGCCTCCCACACGTCGCTCAGCTGACGTTCAGGTGTGCGACCGTCCTGACTGAGCTCTTCCACGCCCGCAGTGACCTGCCCCAAGAGGCCTGCCACCCGCACCATGAAAAACTCGTCGAGGTTGTTCGATGAGATCGATAGGAAACGAATGCGCTCAAGCAGTGGGTTGTTGACGTTCTCTGCTTCGCCCAAGACACGTTCGTTAAATGCCAACCATGACAGTTCGCGGTTGATGAACCGTTCCGGCGAATTCGCCAGAGGCCCGCCCTTGCGGCCTTTACTCGAATTGTTGGCGGCTTGCTCAACCATTCTCTATGTTCCCGTTTCGTTTGCGGGAACCGATCCTTGCTCGCGATGATGACGCCAGGATGGCGCCCCTAGATTTCGTACGGTCATAGTCGACAGGTTGAGAACGCACAAGATGGTCACGCTGTTTCTGTTGCGACATGCGAAGGCCTCGCAGTCGTCGCCTAACGGGGACGACCGGTCGCGCCCGCTGAATGAGCGTGGCCGAGGCGCCGCCGCCTTCATGGGCCGCCATATGCGCGACCATGGTTTCCATCCAGATCGGGTCCTTTGCTCACCGGCGGCGCGGACCAGAGAAACGCTTCAGATTCTGAGCGACGCCGCCGGGTGGACTGACGCCGACCCTGCGCGATCATTCCATGACTCGCTCTACCTTGCCGCACCAAGTGAAATTGTCGATTTATTACAACAGCTTAATAAATCTTGTGCGGCGGCTCTGGTCGTGGGGCATAACCCCGGCTTGCATGACCTCGCCGTCACCCTCGCCGGCCCGCAGGGTGAGGACTATCAGCGTCTCCTGGAGAAATACCCGACGGGTGCCCTCGCCGTGCTCACCGACCCCTCAACGACCTGGAAGCAGGTTGGAACGGCCAGGATGGCGCTAACGCATTATGCGGTTCCCCGCGATCTAGTCGGCTGAGCGACGCCAAATCCGAGTTTGGCCCAAAGCGGGCACACCCACGTAGCCCCGGATTTTCAGTGTGCCGTCGTCCAGGAGTGTCAGAACGGCTTTGTAGAGTTTGCCGTCACGCGGGTTGTAGATCTTGCCGCCGCGGTAGTTCCCGGGCTTTTTCTGCGTGAAACCACTCAGGAGCTCCATACCCAAGATGGGGCGGCCTTGCAGCGCTTGATCTTGGTTGTTGCGGTCGACCTTAGGTTTTCCGTTCTCGTCCAGCGGCTCGTCGAGTTTGATGATTCGCCCACACACTTCGTTGCCACACGAATAGACCTCAATCACGGAGTCCTGTTCCGGCGGTATCCAGCGGCCGACTACATCCGATTGTGCCATGGCTTGATGGGGCTCGAGGACCATGAGCAACATCACGGCCAGCAGCCCTATGAGCCAAGTCTTGGCGTGTCCTTTCATAAATCCTTCTCCGTCGTATCACCGGCTGGTGCGGACTCTCGATCGCTCAAGAAGTCCGACGCGAGCCGCACCGTGATGGGACGGCCCTTTTCCAGAGCGTAGGCATCCAGTTGGGTGACGCACTGCCGCGCAGCATCCAACGATCGCTCCAACCGGCTCATCATAAACGAGACGACTTCCGGCGAGACGCTCAATTGCCGGTCGCGAAAGAGTTTTGCGAGAACCGCCGCCAGGAGTTCATCGTCGGGCAACCCAATCCCGACCGCCGTTACGGCTCTCAAACGCGACCGCAAGTCCGGCAACGAGACATCCCACCGCGCCGGCGCCTGGTCTCCCGTCAACAAGAGTGACCCACCGGCTTGGGCAACCGCGTTGTACAGATGCAGCAACCCCACATCGTCGAACGATTGACCGTCATGTTCGACGACCAATCCCACACTGAGGCCAGAAGGCAGCTGATCGCGATCGACCTGCGACGACCGGATGTGACCCGCCCCACTCCGCGCGCGCCAAACATGGGCGAGATGGGACTTACCGCTCGCAGGCGGGCCGTGAATGGCCAAGGCGTGGGTCGGCCACTCGGGCCAACGGTCGACCCACACGACAGCATCCAGGTTGCAGGCTGCTACAAAAAAATCTTCACGACCGCGCGCGGTACGGACCGGGAGATCAAATGTGAGTTGAGCCGCCAAGCTACCCCCGTGCCCCTTCTAGGAAAGCGATCCGAGACCAACGCCATATGTAATGGCCACCTGACACCGCCGTTAGCGCGCCAACCGCAAACGTACCGAGGTTGCTCAACGCGTCGAGCGGCCACGCCATGCCGTGGACCGCAAGGACGACGGCCGCGAGGCCCATTTGTGCGCCGGTATTGACCTTCCCAAGAATGGAGGGGTGCGCACGCAGGGGCATGGAAAGTGCAAACGAAAACAAGACGCCGCCAAAGATCAATGCGTCGCGCGATACCACAAGAATGACCAGCCACGGCGGCACGAGACCCGTCGCCCCAAGCGCCACAAAAATGCTCACCAGGAGAACTTTGTCCGCAACCGGATCGAGGTAGGTACCGACCTCGGTCACAGCGTCAAACCGCTTGGCAATAAATCCATCAACTGCATCCGAAATGCCCGCCGCGACGAAGACCCAGAACGCACCACGCAGTTCGCCAATCACGACCAACCAAACCACCACCGGCACCATCAAGATGCGGGCCAAAGAAATGATATTGGGAACGCGCTTCATTGCTGAGGCGCCTATCGGTCGCGCGACGCCTCGGTATGGCGGACAAGACGGAGCATCCAAAACCCGTCCTCTTCGACCAAATCGATGTCTCGTTGTGCCAATGCCAACCCAAGTTGCTGAGGGCCGCCAAGATAGTGGATGACGACCTGGGCGTCCGACTGCGTAATGCTGGCAATTTCAACGCGCCGAATGACCGCAGCACCGGCCAACCGGCGACGCATCTCCAACCAATCGGACAATGTACTGAGGGTAAAACTCGCGCTGAGGCGGACCGGCTCGTCAAACCGCAGGTAGTTGTCCCGTTTCCAATCGTCCTCCAACCTTTCGACCGTGCGCTGTACCGCTTCAGCCAAAAGTGCACCGACTTGGTCTCTCGATTCGCCGGTAAAGGTCTCTATCGTCACTGCGCCGCTCGACGGTCCGATATGCCGCAGCGAGACATGCACCAAGGGTCGGTTGGCGGCCAAGTCCTGGACCTGCGTGGCGTGGGCGACCAACACGTCGCGTACCCGATAGCGCGCTGCCATCGACCGCAGCGGTCGCACCTCGGCCGCAAGCGCCTGAATGGGTCCGATCGTACCGATGTCCTGCAAATCGCCTTCAGGCAAGACCAGCGGCACGACGGCGTCAGGACTGATCCTTCGGGCCTCCCAAGCCTCACGCCAGGCGTTCGGCGGATCCCATAGATTGATCGCGCCCGCGGCTTCAAACACCGGCAGCACAAGACGGGGACGACTAATTGTCTCCGAGAATTGTAAACCGGCGGCACGTAGGTAATTCCGCACGAGGTCGGGCTTGAAGGCGACCGTCATGGTCGCGAGATATCGCGTAAACGAGGTCTTCTCGTCAGATAGCTCGATGTTTTGTACCAACGTAGCGATGTCTTGGTCGGTCGGTTGGGGTAATAGGCGCTGGTCCGCCCGGACAATCAGGCGACGAAAAACCCGCTGCACCGCGCGGCGTTGACCGTGGGCCAACGCAATGTCCCGAGCGTCGGACGCCGATTCCGCGGTCTCATCGACCGCAACATCAGTAATCGTGAAGATGGGATTGCGGTCTTGGGCCGTTACAGTCCCAGCCATTGCCAGGAGGGCGAACAGCGCCACGACGATTGCGGCGCAATACGCCATGGCGCGATGCTCGAACTGACGGGGGATCATTGAATTGCGACGACGATGGGGTATGTTACCGACCCTTTCGCCGACAATACTGATGTCCCTTCGTGGCTTCAACAAGGCGGTCTTCCTTTCCGGGTCTGCATAATGCCTCGCCGCAACGGTTTGACCTATCGAGATTCGGGCGTCGACATCGACGCCGGCGATGCCCTGGTCGAACGTATCAAGCCATTGGCCGCAGCAACGGCGCGACGCGGCGCGAATGCCGGTCTGGGCGGGTTTGGCGCGATTTTTGACCCCAAAGCGGCCGGCTATGCCGATCCGTTGATGATCTCCGCGACCGACGGCGTCGGCACCAAGCTGTTGATCGCCAACGCCGTCGGGCAACACGATACCGTCGGCATCGATCTTGTCGCGATGTGCGTCAACGATCTGATCGTGCAAGGGGCGGAACCGGTCTTTTTTCTCGACTACTTTGCCACGGCGAAGCTCAGCGTGGACGCCGCGGCGGCTGTGGTCTCGGGGATTGCCCGCGGCTGCGAAGATGCGGGTTGTGCCCTTGTCGGTGGTGAGACCGCCGAACTCCCTGGCGTCTATGCGCCGGGCGATTACGACCTCGCAGGATTTGCCGTGGGCCTCGTCGAGCGCGACCGGCTGATTACCGGCGACAAAATAGCGGTAGGCGATGTCGTCCTTGGCCTCGCCTCTTCCGGCGTTCACTCAAACGGGTTCTCACTGGTCCGAAAGGTCGTCGAGTTGGCCGGTCTTTCCTATGTCGACCCCGCGCCCTTCGCGGCGGCGCAAACGCTGGGCCAGGCACTGCTGACGCCGACCCGTATCTACGTGCGCAGCTCCCTTGCCGCGATGAGTCAGAACCTCGTCAAAGGCGCGGCCCATATCACCGGCGGCGGCGTCCTGGAAAACCTCCCTCGGATCCTACCGCCGGGCCTCGGTGCGACCATCGACGTTGCCAACTGGCCACGCCCGCCCGTGTTCTCTTGGCTTCAAGAAGCGATTGGCATCGAAGAGACGGAAATGCTCAGAACCTTCAATTGCGGCATTGGGATGGCCGTCATTGTTGGCGCCGACGACGCCAAGGCCGCCACCGAAACGCTGGAAGGCGCCGGGGAAACGGTTTACCCGATCGGACAAATCGTGGCGCGCGCCAACGACGCGCCGGCGATCAAGATTCTCTAGAGCAAAGCGCCGCTAGCCGACGATTTCGGTCTGGCTGAAGAAGAAGCCGATTTCGATCGCCGCATTTTCCGGTGAGTCCGACCCGTGGACCGAGTTGGCCTCGATGGACTCGGCAAATTCCTTGCGCACGGTGCCGGCGGCGGCTTCTTCCGGGTTGGTTGCCCCCATGACTTCACGGTTTTTGGCGACAGCGTTCTCGCCTTCTAGGACTTGCACGACAACCGGGCCGGAGGTCATAAAGCTGCACAGGCTATCGAAGAAAGGGCGTTCACGGTGAACCGCGTAGAAGGCTTGGGCCTGCGCTGGCGTCAATTGGACCCGTCGCTGCGCCACAATCCGGAGACCGGCATCTTCAAATTTGGCGTTGATTTTGCCGGTCAGATTGCGCCGTGTGGCATCCGGTTTGATTATCGACAGTGTGCGTTGCTGAGCCATTTTTCGCTCCGTTTGATCCGTAATTTTCTCCGCTTATAGGGGCTGACCAGGGGCGGAGCAACCTAGTTGGCCTTCTCCCAGCGCCCGGCGTCGCTTTGTTTCCAATAGGTCACCTCGAAACCGGCAGCCCGGGCAGATTTCCAGCGTTCGCGCGCGGCGGCGACGGCCTCGTCGCTATTGCCGTCGAACATGTCCACCACGCGTTGGAAGGCGCCCAGGAAGGAAGGTTGTCCCCCATCTACAAGAAAGAGATACCTCGCGCCATTCGGGTTTTCCTCTTCGGTGGTGAGATAGACGGGTTGGCGTTCGGGCGTCCCATCGTCCGCGGATCCGTGCGGCAGAAAGGATCCTGCGTCATAGGTCCACAGCACGTCGTTGAGATGGTTCACACGTTCTGGTGAGCCGGCGAGCACAAGCGCGTTGACGCCACGCTCAAGCGTCCGCTCCAAGAGCTTCGGAAGTGCTTGTTCCAACGGCATCCGTTGGAGGTGGTAGAAAGACACCTCCGTCATCGCGGCCTACTTCTCGTGGTTTTCCGCAACAAAGTCATCGAGCAATCGGACGCCAAATCCTGTTCCGCCCTTCGGCACCGTCGGCTTGGCTTTTGCGCTCCAGGTGACACCGGCGATGTCAAGATGCGCCCAGGGCACACCGTTGGTGAAGCGCTGCAGAAACTGTGCGGCCGTGATGCTTCCTGCACCACGGCCGCCAATGTTTTTCATGTCGGCGATATCGCTGTTAATCAGCTTGTCGTATTCCCCCGACATCGGTAGTCGCCAAACCAACTCCCCGACATTCTTGCCGGAGTAGAATAGCTTTTCCGCCAGTTTGTCGTCGCTCGCAAAAACCCCGGCCTGTTCTTGCCCAAGGGCAACAATCATTGCGCCGGTCAAGGTCGCGAGATCAATCATCAGTTTCGGTTTGAAGCGTTTTTGCGTGTACCAAAGAGCATCGGCCAAGACCAAGCGGCCTTCGGCATCGGTGTTAATCACCTCGATGGTCTGGCCCGACATCGACGTCACGACATCTCCCGGCCGTTGCGCCGTGCCGGACGGCATGTTTTCGACCAGACCCACAACGCCGACGACGTTGCATTTTGCCTTGCGGCCGGCCAGCGCTTTCATCAGGCCGATCACCACGGCCGAACCGCCCATGTCCCACTTCATGTCTTCCATGCCCTGGGCCGGTTTGATCGAAATCCCACCTGTATCGAACGTCACGCCCTTGCCGACAAAGGCGAGTGGCGCCTGGCCGCGTTTGCCACCGTCGTATCGCATAACCACCAATTGCGGTTCGCGCGCACTGCCTTGGGCAACGCCGAGCAACGCCCCCATGCCGAGTTGTTCCATCCGTGCGCGGCCCAAGACTTCGACTTTGACCCCCAGTTTCGCCAGCTTTCGTGCTTCGCGGGCCAGGGTCTTGGGATAGATCACATTGGCTGGTTCCGTGACGAGGTCGCGGGTGAAGAAGACGCCCTCACTCACCTTGGCGAGCGGACCGTATGCTTTTCGCGCCGCCGCCTGATTGGCGACCATGATGTTGACGGATTTCAGTGTCGGCTTCTGTTCGGGCTTGAGCTTGGTGCGATAGGCATCAAACGTGTAGCTGCCCAAGACCGCGCCGTTCGCCAATCGCGCGGCGATCATGGCCGCATTCAGCTTGCACCCCTTGATGGGGTCGACCGCAAAAGACACAGACGAGTCACCGGAACGAAGCAGCCGCCCGACGATTGATCCGCCCGCCGCCTCGAGCGTGAGTGCGGTGATATCAGCAGGTTTGCCGAGGCCGACGGCGATAACGCGACTGGCGCGGAGTCCCGATGGGGCAACGACCTCGACCGCCTGACCCGCCGCGCCGGTGAAATGACCAGCGCGAAGCGCCCGCTTCAACCCGCCATCCATACGCTTGTCGACCGCTGTTCCCGTGGCTAAAAGCTTGCGTCCCGCAACCACCGGCACCACCAGCGTCCCGGTTGCCGGCATTGAAACCTTGGTAAATCCGACTTTCATAGGTGGTGCTCCTTGGCGACGTCTGCGGGGAAGATGAATTGGGGCGCTATCATAGTCAGCACGCACGCGAAGAAAAGCCGCCCTGCAGCGGCCCGACCAACCGCCGTGATGCGCGGTTCAACCGCCCCCCCGATACGCTATAGTGGGTCAATGAATGGCCTAACCCGCTACATCTTCTGTCAGTTGGCCGGTCCCCTCTTGGTGGTGACCGTGACGCTGACCGGCGTCGTGTGGCTCACGCAAAGCTTGCGGTTCCTCGACCTGATCATCAATCGTGGCTTGTCGACGTCAGGTTTTCTGTATCTGACCCTGCTCCTTCTCCCAGGATTCCTCACGCTGATCCTGCCCATCGCAGCATTCTGCGCCATCCTGTTCGTCTATTACCGGCTCGACAATGATAGCGAACTGGTGGTGATGCGGGCCACCGGCCTGAGCCAAATGAAACTCGTCACACCGGCAATTTGGATGGCGTCGATATTGGCACTCATCCTCTTCAGCCTGACCCTTTACCTCCAGCCTCTTGGGTTTCGCACCTTCAAAGACATGCAGTTCGTCGTGCGGCACAATTTCGCGCCTGTCCTCGTGCAAGAAGGCGTGTTCAACAACTTCGTCGCCGGGGTGACGGTCTATGTGCGCCAACGATTGACCAACGGTGAACTCTTGGGGCTCCTCATCCACGATAGTCGAGACGAAACCCGCCCAGTCACGATGATGGCCGAACGCGGCAAGCTTGTGATGACCGACGACGGACCGCGCTTCGTCATGGTGAGCGGAAACCGGCAAGAAGTTGACCGAACCGGTGGCCAAGTGTCGTTGCTCTATTTCGATCAATACACGCTCGACCTCGGCGAGATCGCCTCAACGCCCGGGGAGCGCTGGCGAGAGGCCGGGGAGCGCTATGTAAGTGAGTTATTCGTTCCAGGGGACACTGCCGACGACCTTCGCAACGCCAACAAACTCCGGGCTGAAGGCCATCGACGGCTGGTTACCCCGTTATACGGGCTCGCGCTCGCGATGATCGCCCTCGCAGGGGTTATTTCGGGCGAGTTTCAGCGGCGCCGACGATGGGTGCGCCTAGCCGCAGCAGGCGCAGGCGCGGTTGTGTTTGAACTGATCGCCCTTGGATTGGGGCCGCTGGTAACCGCCGCGCCAGGGCTCGCCCCGCTTCTCTACATTCACGTATTGGCGGCGATCGCTATTGCAGGGTGGCTGGTCCTCGCACCGCGTAGACTTGGCTCTCGGCCTGGACGCGCACTGCCCGACGGGGCGACATGAGGCTGTCCTGGACATTGTCGATCTATCTTGGGCGTCAGTTCTTGACGAGCGCCGGGATCGCGCTGGTCGGCCTCGGAACCTTGGTCTTTCTTTTTGATGTCATCGAACTCCTCCGTCGTGCGTCGGGTGAGGACGTTGGTTTCGGCGTCATCGTTGGGATGTCGCTGTTGCAAATGCCCACGCTTTTGCAGCAGGTCCTGCCGTTCGCCGTTCTGTTCGGCGGCATGTTCGCATTCGCCCGCCTAACGCGTACCCATGAGTTGGTCGTGGCACGCGCGGCAGGCGTCTCAGTCTGGCAGTTCATGATGCCGGCTTTTTTGATCACCCTGTTCTTCGGTACCTTCGTCGTCGCCGTGTTCAATCCGTTGGCCGCCTTAATGGCCGATCGACACGAATTGCTTGATGCACGGTATTTCCAAGGCCGCCCAACGCTGCTTTCGGTTACACGCACCGGGCTATGGTTTCGTCATGCGACGGACGAAGGCCATGCCGTCCTTCACGCCCGAGCGGTCTCTCAACAAGGTGTGGAACTCCAAGATGTGATCATCATCGATCAAATAGGCCCGAACGACACCTATGCCGGAAGGATCGATGCTGAGGCGGCCGTACTGCGCGACGGGTACTGGGACTTGACCAATGCCACGATCAGCCCAGCAGACGGACAGCCCGAGAGACACGAGACGTATCAACTGCCGACGACGCTTACCCTTGGACAAATGCAAGATAGTTTCGCCTCGCCCGAGACCATCTCGTTTTGGTCGCTGCCGCGCTTCATCACGCTTCTTACCGACTCCGGATTTGCCGCGGTCAAGCACAGGCTGCATTGGCACTCCATTCTTTCAATCCCCCTCTTGTTGCTTGCCATGGTTCTCATTGCGGCAACATTCTCGTTGCGACTGACCCGACGCGGCGGCACCGGCCTCCTGATCACCGGCGGAATCTTGGCGGGCTTTTTGTTCTTCGTTCTTTCCGACGTCGTGCAAGCTTTCGGACTGTCCGGAAAGATCCCGCCGGTATTGGCAGCCTGGACGCCGGCTGGTGTCAGCACGCTTATTGGGCTCTCGCTGATGTTTCATCTTGAAGACGGCTGACTTGGCAGTGCGCGCCAGCGTTCTCGCGGTTCTGGTCGCCATTTCGGTCGCCATGCTGGGTGCCTCCGATGAGGCCCGTGCACAAAATCAAGGCGCCGAGGAGGTCCTGCTCGAGGCCGATCATGTCATCTATGACGCCGACCGTGGCGTCGTGGCAGCCAGAGGCAACGTTGAAATCGTGGCTGGTGGGCGCATCCTCAAGGCTGACGTCCTGCGGTATGACCAAAACGCCGATATCGTCACAGCAAGCGGGAATGTCAGCTTGCTGGAACGTGATGGTACGGTGCTGTTCGCAGACGACCTCGAACTAAGCGATCAGCTAAGAAATGGATCGATCAGACGGTTCCGAGCACTCCTTTCGGACGACTCGCGGTTTGCCGCGGCCAGCGCAACCCGCGCCGACGGTAACCGAACCGTCATGCGACGTGCGGTCTACACCCCTTGTCGCGTTTGCGAAGACGAACCCACGCCCTTGTGGCGCATTCGTGCGGGTACCGTCACGCACGATCAAATCAAACAGCAGGTCTCCTACACGAACGCGCGTCTTGAGATGTTCGGCGTACCGGTACTCTACACACCGTACTTCTCACACCCCGACCCAACCGTTGAGCGCAAGACTGGCCTTCTCGTTCCGACCCAATCCCAAAGCACGCAACTCGGGGTCGCCGTCGAAATTCCTTACTATTTCAACATCGCGCCGAATCTCGATGCGACATTCAGTCCCATTTTCACGTCCAAAGAGGGGATCGTCTTGGGCGGCGAGTTTCGCGAGCGCCTGGATAGCGGGTCGTACAAGCTGAACGGCAGCATTACGCGTCCAGAAGCCCGCAACGATCTCAACGCAAAAACTGGAAAGCGCGTCACGCGAAGCCACCTGTTTGCGTCCGGCGCTTTTGACTGGAACGAGACATGGCGGTGGGGCTTCGACGGCGCGATCGCAAGCGACGACACCTACCTTCGGCGTTATCAAATAAGCGATGCAGATACGCTGACAACCAACGTATTCGTTGAAGGCTTTTCGGATCGCAACTACGCGGCAGCGAACGCCTTTTTCTTTCAAGGCCTGCGAACCGAGGACGACCCGGGCGAGACGCCTTTGATCCTGCCACAACTCGAACACAGCCTCGTTACCCGTCCAGATCGGCTCGGCGGGTCTTTTCGGGTCAGCAGCAGCTTTCTGTCTTTGACCCGCAAACAGGGAACCAACAGCAACAGGCTCTCTGTTCGCGGCCATTGGTTCCTGCCCCAGACCGGCAGACTCGGTGACGTACGCTCGATCACCGCGGAGATCAAAGCTGACGCCTATCTCACCAGCGATGTTGTCGACCCGCAAAAGCCACAAGCAATAAATGATGACGGGTTGACGGCCCGCCTCGTGCCCCAACTCACCTTCGATTGGCGCCTCCCGCTCGCTCGACAGGAACGCGGTGCACAGCAAGTGTTTGAACCGATTATTAATGCGTCAATCAGCCCCTATGGCGGCAACCCCAGCGAGATTCCGAACGAAGATAGCCTTAACTTCGAGTTCGACGACACCAATGTATTCAGCGAAAACCGGTTTCCGGGAATCGATCGCGTAGAGGGCGGGCCCCGGCTGAACTACGGCTTCCGATACGGAATCTATGGAGAGCGTGGGGGCTATATCGCGGCGTTGCTGGGTCAGGTTCTTCGCCCAAAGGCCGACGACACGTTCGCAGACAAGACCGGTCTTGAAGCGCGAAACTCAGATTACGTAGGCCGGATCGATATCTCACCGTCATCTCTCCTGCGCTTCTATGAGCGCGTCCGCCTGGACCGCGATACTCTGGCGATGCGCCGGAACGAGATCGCCCTAGACGCTGGCCCCGATCGCTTTCGGCTCAATGCGACCTATGTGCGCTTGCGTCGTGAGTTGACCGCCGACGAGCTCACCGACCGGGAGGAAATCAACCTTGCTGTCCTCGCCGAGCTCTCCCGCTACTGGGACCTTCGGGCCAGTACGCGACGCGACTTGACGGACGACGGGGGGACGATTAACTCAGGCATCGGCTTGGTTTACGAAGACGAATGCTTCAATGTCAGCGTGGATTTCAAGAGGGATTTTACTCGTGACCGTGATGTCGAACCGTCATCCACGATTTCATTCCGTGTTCGTTTCAAACACCTCGGGTAGAACGCTGACGCACCATGCCGCAACGTCGTACACTATCGGTGAGCCGTGATACGTAAGTTCTCACTTGTCGTCGCTTGTTTCGCAGCCTTCGCGGGCGCGGCACAACATGGCACCGCCCAGTCGGTGCAGACGATCGCCGCTGTCGTCAATGACGAGATCATTTCCAATTTCGACCTCGATCAGCGAATTCGACTCGTCATTTCGAGTTCGGGCTCTGAACCGACTGCTCAACTCGCCAACCAGCTGAAAACGCAAGTCCTTACGGGGCTAATCTCCGAACGATTACAGATTCAGGAAGCCCGCCGCCTCAACATCGATGTGACTGATGAGGAAATCTCTAGCGCGGTCGGTTTTATCGAAGAACAAAACGGCATGCCGGAGGGAAATCTCGCGCGGGTTCTCGAATCGCAAGGCGCTTCGGTGGAGTCGCTACACGATCAACTCCGCGCTCAGATGTCATGGAGCAAGGTCGTCTCTCGCCGGTTGCGACCCCGTGTCGTCGTCGGGGCGGACGAGGTTGATACCTTGGTCGCTCGGCTCAAGAAGAGCGAGCGCGTTGAGCATCTGACAAGCGAGATATTCCTCTCCTTCAGCGATCAAAACGCGGCGGTGCGCGAGGACGTCATCGCCAACGCCCAGACTCTGATCGGTCAATTGCGGGATGGGGCATCGTTCCCAATCTTGGCGCAACAGTTTTCCCAATCCGTCTCGGCTTCAGATGGCGGTGACCTCGGATGGATTACGAGTGCCGAACTACCCCAAGCGGCGGGCGCGGCCCTCGAAACCTTAGCCGTTAACGAGATCAGCGGGCCAATAAGTACCCGTGACGGTGTTTATGTTTTGCGGGTGCGCGAGCGGCGTCGTTTTGCGTCCGTGGATCCTGAACAAGTGACCGTCGCCCTGAAACAGATATTCATTCCGCTCAAGGAAAACGCAGACGACGACTCGATCGGCAGCCAAATGGCGCTCGCTCGCACCGTCGCTGGAACAGTTCGAGGGTGCGATGACTTTGACGCTTTGGCGCAAGAAATGGGATCGGACGAGTCGGGCGACCTGGGACGCGTGAAGGTCGCAGACATGCCAGCTCAATTCCGTGAAGCCATTCTCGCCACCGAAGTCGGCGAGGCGAGCGACCCGATTAGGACGGAAACCGGCATTCGTGTCTTCATGGTATGTGATCGCGAACAACCAGAAGCGCCCGATCCGGACCGACGGGCCATAGAAAACTCGATCGGACAGGCGCGTCTCTCGATGCTTGCGCGTCGTTACCTCCGCGATCTCAGGCGCGACGCTGTCGTGGATATTCGCTGATGGATACGGCCCTCGCTCCGGCGACGGCCGTAACGATGGGCGAACCGGCCGGAATCGGCATTGAGATCACGCTCAAGGCCTGGGCGCGCCGCCGAGAGGCCGGCCTCGCCGCCTTTTTTCTGATCGCTGATGTCGA
Organism: uncultured Alphaproteobacteria bacterium; assembly: GCA_938023835.1. Taxonomy (GTDB): domain Bacteria; phylum Pseudomonadota; class Alphaproteobacteria; order SHVP01; family SHVP01; genus CALJDF01. The sequence continues at coordinate 10,918 of CALJDF010000256.1, read as the reverse complement.
GGAGGTGGCGCGCTGCGCCACCGCGGTTGGCCTCGACGTGCCGGTCACCCGCATTGAAGACCCCGATTCGGCCCATACAAGGTTTGCCGACACATTGCCGATTTTGCACCGTGCGATCGCCGGACCGGCAGTTGTCGGATCGCCGGACCCCGCCAACGCCGATGATATTCTCGGTGCCATTGAAACGGCGGTAGCGCTGACGATGGCGGGCAGCGCTGGTGCCATCGTGACCAACCCCATCCAAAAAGAAAGCCTCGTCAAAGCCGGCTTTCGGTACAGCGGTCACACCGACTATCTCGGGCACCTGGCGGGTGACCTGCCCACGGTGATGATGCTGGTCGCAAAAGACCTGAAGGTTGTTCCGGCAACCGTTCATGCCGGGTTGCGCGAGGCCATCGACTCGATCTCGCCGGACTTGCTTGTGGCATGTGGAAGGGCAACAGCGGCAGCACTCCGCGACGACTTCGGGATCGCCGCGCCACGAATCGTCATGACTGGGCTTAACCCGCATGCCGGCGAAGGCGGAGTCTTCGGCTTTGAAGAACAACTGATTATCACGCCGGCCATTGAGCAGTTGGGTGCCGAAGGGATCGCGGTGCGTGGCCCCCTCGCCGCCGACAGCCTTTTTCACCAAGGCGCCCGCACGACATACGACGCAGCGATCTGCATGTATCACGATCAGGCGCTGATCCCGATCAAGACTCTAGATTTCGAACACGCGGTCAATACAACGTTGGGCCTTCCATTCGTACGCACGTCGCCCGATCACGGCACGGCATTGGATATTGCCGGCAAGAACCGCGCCGATCCCTCTAGCCTAATAGAGGCCATTCGCCTCGCCCAAACAATGGCGTACAACCGAAGTCGGAAAGCGTAACAGTGGCGACCGACCTTCTGCCGCTTCGCGAGGTCATTCGGCAACATGGCCTGGATGCACGACGATCCCTCGGCCAACACTTTTTGCTCGATCTCAATCTGACGGCGCGCATCGCGCGCACCGTGGGTCCCTTGGACAACCGCACCGTCTACGAAGTGGGTCCCGGCCCTGGCGGCCTTACACGCGCCTTGTTGGAGGCCGGCGCGCAGGTGGTCGCCGTCGAAACCGACGCTCGCTGCGTTGCGGCACTCAGCGCACTCGGAGCGTCGTTCCCTGGCAACCTCACGGTGATTGAGGGGGACGCCCTGGGAATGGACGAGTCATCCCTGCTCCCAGTGCCAGCCATCGTGGTCGCCAATCTGCCCTACAACATTTCAACCGCGCTCTTGGTCAAGTGGCTGACCGCCGCCTCCCTTCCCTTTTCCGACATGACGCTGATGTTCCAAAAGGAGGTAGCCGACCGCATCTTGGCCGACCCTGGCAGCAAGACCTATGGGCGCATTAGCGTCCTTGCCCAGTGGCGGTGCGCGGTTCAACGGGCATTTGACATTCCGGCGCGCGCGTTTATACCCCCGCCCAAAGTCGAGTCGACCGTACTCCGTCTTACGCCGCACGAGTCACCCATCGACGTCGATACGAATGCGTTGGAGAAGGTTACCGCGGCAGCATTTGGTCAACGCCGCAAGATGTTGCGCGCGAGCCTCAAGAGCCTCATGGATGACCCAGTACCCGTCTTGGAGAGGCTTGGAATCACACCAACCGACCGGGCCGAAAACTTGAACGTTGCGCAGTTCTGCGCGCTTGCAAATTGGATCGCCGACCGGGGTTCAATCTAACGAGCGGACAAACTCGCTTAGTCCGGTCTGGCGCTCGCGGCGCAACCACTCCGCATCGACGATGCGTTGCAGCTGCTTTATGGTTTCGTCGACGTTGTCATTGATCAGGACGTAGTCGTATTCGCGCCAATGGCTGATTTCGTTGGTTGCCTTTTCCATTCTGCCGCGGACCACCTCGTCGCTGTCTAGCCCACGCGATTTCAGTCGTCGACGCAGTTCTTGTAGGGAGGGCGGTAGGATGAACACGGTGACCACGTCTTCGCGCACATTCTCTGTGAGCTGCTGAGTGCCCTGCCAATCGATGTCAAAGAGAACGCAATTGCCGCGTTCGAGCGCCGCAAAGACCGGCGGCGAGGGCGTGCCGTAGCGATGGTCGAAGACCACGGCATGCTCCAAAAATACTTTATTTTCCGCCATTTTCTCGAACTCATCGGCGCTCACGAAATAATAGTCGCGGCCTTCCACCTCGTTGTCCCGCGCCGCCCGCGTGGTCGCCGAAACCGACATCACGAATTCGGGGTTGTCCTTAAGAAGGCGCCTCGCCAGTGTCGTCTTTCCCGCACCCGACGGCGAGGACAAGACGAGCATGAACCCCCTTCGATGGATCACGGGTGCGTCGCTACTCAACGTTCTGTACCTGCTCGCGCAATCGGTCGACCTCAACCTTTAGATCCAACCCAATGGCCGTCAACGCAACGTCCCCAGCCTTCGAACACAGCGTATTGGCCTCCCGATTGAACTCTTGGCACAGGAAATCAAGGCGGCGCCCCACGGCTTCGTTCGCAGCAAGTGACTCTTCGGCGGATTGAACATGCGCTTCTAGCCGCTGAATTTCCTCCGACACGTCGGCTTTGACCATCAAGAGCGCCAATTCCTGTGCAAGCCGATCTTCAGGCAAGTTCGGTCGATCAGCCAGCACTTCGTCGATCTGCGCACGCAACCGATCGCGCACCGTTTCGAGGCGCTTTGCTGCCACGGCTTGGGCTCTTGAGACCAATGCCTTGATGGTATCGAGATGGCAGCGGAGCGCATCGTCGATGCGCTTTCCCTCTTCACGCCTAGCGACCTCCAATGCGGTCAACGTATCGCCGAAAGTCGACCGCAGCAATTTGTCTCGCGCCGCGGCCTCGTCCGGCGCGATCTCTGGTTCTTGCATCTCCAGGACACCGCGCAAGCCCAACACGCCGTCGAGCGTTGCATCAGCCGTACCAGGTGTCCCATGCAACGCGGCCAGCTGTTTGAGTACCTGGGCCAGAACATCTTGGTTGACGCGCAGTTCTTGTTGGGCCCGCTGATCGAACTGCAATGAAAGCTGGATATTGCCTCGGGTGAAATGCTTGGGCGCCTCCGCCCGAATATGGGCCTCGAGGTCTTCCATCCCGCTCGGCAGGCGCACGCGGACGTCGAGGCTACGTCCGTTGACACTCCGCATCTCCCAAACCCATTCAAAGGGGCCGCTCCGCCCTTCCTGTCGGGCGAAACCGGTCATGCTGGAAACTGCCACGTTATCTTTCCGGATCGGTGAATGGGAGCACGTCGATCAATCTATAAAGTCCGGCCTAGCCGCCAACAAGCGCTCAGTCCTGTTGGGCGCGGATTTGCCGCCAACGGCGAACGTTCTTCTGATGCTCTGCCAATGTTCTCGCAAAAGCATGACCGCCCTGCCCGTCGGCGACAAAGTACAAATCCTCCGTATCCGCCGGATGCAAGACGGCCTCCAGAGAGGCGCGCCCGGGGTTTGCAATGGGCGCCGGCGGCAGACCGGAGACTCGATAGGTGTTGAACGGCGACTCGATCGCCAAGTCCTCGCGGCTAAGACGTCGGCCGAGCGGTCCGTCGCCATCAGTCAAGGCGTAGACTACCGTGGGGTCGGATTGCAGCCGCATGCCGCGCCGAAGTCGATTGACGAAAACGCCCGCTACTCGCGCGCGTTCTTCAGCGACGCCCGTCTCTTTCTCGACAATCGATGCAAGAATGACGGCCTCGGCCGGCGTCTCAAGGGGCAGATCGCTTGCACGCGCCGCCCACAACATTTCGATCAGTTCGCTCATCGCCCGCTGCATTCGGTCGACGACCGCTTCTCGCGTATCGCCGTAGGCAAAGTGGTAGGTCTCAGGCAGGAGCGTTCCCTCGCCCACGTTCTTAGGGAGTGGCCCCATGAGGGTGTCCGTTGCGGCGACCGCGCGGAGAATTTCTGCCGTCGTAAGTCCCTCAGCAAGGGTTAGTCGTCGCGCGACCGTCTCGCCGCTGATGAGCAGGTCTGTGACTGCCCGCATGGAACTGTGCGCCAGCACCAGATATTCGCCCGCGCGCAGTGACCGGCTCAACCCGGAGGCGCGAACCACGAAGCGGAACAGATTGGGCTGCGCCAGCACGCCGTGCGTTTCGAGAATTTCCGATATCCGACCGACCGATGATCCCCGTGGCAACACGATAATCGTGTCCTCAGCCAAAGGACCGGGCGCGTCGTAGGCGGTCGCCCCCCACACCAGCATGCCGGCTGCAGCGGCAACCAACACAACAAGACCGAGAGTAACGGTTCGAATAGATCTTCGGCTCATAAGCCGAAGCAATCAGTTGGGTCGGGCGAAAATAAGCGACGCGTTGGTGCCGCCAAAGCCAAACGAATTTGAGAGTGCGGCACGAACCTCTCGCTTCTTTGCTGTATGGGGCACAAGGTCGATGTCACAGCCATCGCTCGGATTGTCGAGGTTAAGGGTCGGCGGCACGATGCCATCACGCATCGCAAGGATGCTGAAAATCGCCTCGACCGACCCCGCCGCGCCGAGCAGGTGTCCGATGGCGGATTTCGTCGAGGACATAGAAATCTGTTGTGCGGCTTCACCAAACAATCGCTTTACCGCCTGCACTTCGATCTCGTCGCCAAGCGGTGTGGAGGTGCCATGCGCATTCACATAGTCGATGTCCTGCGGCGAAAGACCCGCCCGCTTCATGGCCATCTCCATCGCACGGTAGGCGCCGCTGCCATCTTCCGCAGGTGCGGTGATGTGGTGGGCGTCACCCGACAAGCCATAGCCGACAACTTCCGCGTAGATATGCGCGCCGCGTGCCTTGGCGTGTTCCAATTCTTCAAGAACGACGACGCCCGCACCCTCACCCATAACAAAGCCGTCACGGTCCTTATCCCAGGGCCGGGACGCCTTGCTCGGCGTGTCGTTAAAGTCGGTCGAGAGCGCGCGGGAAGCCGCGAACCCCGCCATGCCCAAACGGCAAATCGCCGATTCACTACCGCCGGCAACCATGACATCCGCATCATCCATGCTGATGAAACGCACCGCATCGCCGATAGCGTGGGCACCGGTAGAACACGCTGTAACGACAGCGTGGTTGGGCCCCTTGAACCCAAACCGAATCGACGTGTGCCCGGAAACCAGGTTGATCAACGCCATCGGAATGAAGAACGGGCTGAGTCGCCGTGGGCCACGCTCGCGCAGCGTTTCGGCGCCCTCGACGATCTCGTTGAGACCCCCAATCCCTGAACCGATCAGAACGCCCGTGCGGTAGCGCTGTTCCTCGGTCTCGGGCTTCCACTTGGCGTCTTCGATGGCCTGTTGCGCCGCTGCCAAGCCGAAGATGATGAAGTCCGACATCTTGCGCCGGTCTTTAGGCGTCACCCAGTCGTCGAAATTGAATTCGCCTTCCCCGTCACCCCGATCGACCTGAGCGGCGATCTTGGCAGGAAGGTCTGATACGTCGAATTTTTCGATCGGCGACACGCCGGACGTACCCTCGAGCAACCGCTTCCAGGTGAGTTCTACTCCAGTGCCGATCGGCGTCACCAGACCGAGTCCGGTTACGACGACACGTCTAAGTTCCAAGTTCTACGCTCCCGCCCGCGGGTTGCGCCAATTTTCTAAGAGGCGGCTGACTGAAGAAACGCGACTGCATCCTTGACGGTAACGATCTTCTCAGCGGCGTCATCAGGAATCTCGCATCCGAATTCTTCTTCGAACGCCATCACCAATTCGACCGTGTCGAGGCTGTCAGCACCAAGATCGTCGATGAAGCTCGCCGATTCGGTGACCTTTTCTTCGTCAACGCCCAAGTGTTCCACGACGATTTTTTTCACACGGTCGGCGATGTCACTCATTCACATATTCCCTTGGATTTGCGCCGAGAACTGGTCCCTAGCGGTGGACGGTTTCCCAACTATCTTTACCCGGTGTGACGCCCAAAACGAAGTAGAAATAGGGCCACTGAGGCTAGTTTCGTAACATACTTTGCATAGCTTTGACTAGCGGCCCGATCATGCCTCGAGCCAGCCTAAATCATCGCCATCCCGCCGTTTATGTGGAGGGTTTGGCCGGTCACATACGACGCCTCAGCACTCGACAAATACAGCACCGATGCCGCGATGTCGGCGGCAGTTCCGAACCGCCCGGTCGGGATTGCGCCGGCGAGCTTCGCGCGCTGATCCTCCGTCAGGGCCTCTGTCATTGGTGATTCGACAAACCCCGGCGCCACGCAGTTGACCGTGATGCCACGTGACGCGACCTCTTGGGCCAGTGCCTTCGACATGCCGATCATGCCCGCTTTCGCGGCCGCGTAGTTGGCTTGCCCGGGGTTGCCGGTAACCCCAACGATCGACGTGATCCCCACGATCCGGCCCCAACGCTGCTTCATCATGGGTCGCAAGGCCCCGCGGCTCAGCCGGAACGCCGCGGTAAGGTTGACGTCGAGTACCGTTTGCCACTCTTCGTCTTTCATCCGCATCGCAAGATTGTCTCGGGTGACGCCGGCGTTGTTGACCAGGATGTCGATCCCACCCAGGGCGTCGGTCACCTTTCCGATCAAGGCATCCACCGAGGCTGCATCAGAAAGATCAGCCGTCACGACCGCCGTTCGATCGCCCAATTCCTCTGCGAGAGAGTTGAGCGCGGCCTCACGGGTGCCGGACAACGCCACTTCCGCCCCTGCGCCATGGAGCGCACGGGCAATGGCCCCACCGATCGCACCGGATGCGCCGGTGACCAACGCCCGCTTATTCGTCAAATCGAACATCGATCCTCCACTACATTGCTTTGAAGAATGCGTCTAAATCGTCCGGCCCTCCGACGGTGATGGCGGTGATGTCGCGATCAATCCGTTTGGTGAGCCCTGACAGAACTTTGCCGGCGCCGATCTCGACAAGCTTGTCAACACCTTGATCGCGCATGAACAGAACACTTTCTCGCCACCGCACGACTTTGGTGACCTGCTCGACCAGCAACTGCCGGATCTCTTCGGCATCGGACACCGAAGCGGCCTTTACGTTGGCAACCAAAGGCACCATAGGGTTGTTGATCGTGACTTCGGCCAATGCCTCTGCCATTTCATCGGCCGCGGGTTGCATCAGCGTGCAATGAAACGGCGCCGACACGGGCAACGGCATGGCTCGCTTGACGCCCCGCTCTTTCGAAATCTCGATCGCCCGGTCTACGGCCGCTCGGGAGCCGCTGATTACCGACTGGCCGCCACCGTTATCGTTTGCCACCTGACACACGCCGTCGCCGGCCGCGGCCTGAGCGATGTCTTCCGCCAAATCGCTTTCAGCGCCCAAAAGGGCCGCCATCGCGCCTTCACCGACCGGCACCGCGCGCTGCATCGCCTGACCACGACGCTGGAGAAGCCGCGCTGAATCCGCGAGGCTCAAAGCGCCAGCCGCCGTCAGAGCGGAGTATTCACCAAGCGAGTGACCGGCTACGAAGGCAACCTTGTCGGCGAGGTCAAATCCGCCCTTCTCAATCGCCCGTGCCGCCGCAACCGAGACGGCCATCAAGGCTGGTTGGGCGTTTTCGGTAAGCGTGAGCGTCTCCGCCGGCCCCTCCCACATGATACTGCTCAGCTTAAGCCCGAGCGCATCATCAACCTCCTCGAAGACCTCTTTTGCCTCAGGGAGCGCCTGCGCCAAATCTTTACCCATACCAACGGCTTGGGAGCCTTGACCTGGAAAAACGAACGCCGTCGTCATGCGAAAAACCCCTGCTCGTGGAAATGCCGCCCGAGTCGCACCTTTACGGCCAGCCTGTCAAGCAAGACGCCTTGCGGGGCGGCACAAAACCTGTATATTCCCGCAGCTCATAACTCCTTGCCGGGAATGAGCCCGGCTAATGCTCGGATCGGCCTGTTGGCTCCTGAGCGCTTCAACCGTAAGGAGACGACCATGGCGTTGTACGAAAACGTCTTTATCGTCCGACAGGACGTATCAAATCAGCAAGTCGAAGAACTCACGACCCGCTTTACCGAGATTCTCGAGAGCGGCGGCGGTAAGGTCGAAAAGACCGAGTTCTGGGGCCTGCGCACCATGGCCTACAAGATCAAAAAGAATCGTAAGGGCCACTACGTCATGCTCAACCTCGACGCACCGCCACCGGCCGTGCAGGAGATGGAGCGCAACATGCAGCTCAGCGAAGATGTTATCCGTCACATGACGCTGCGGGTCGATGAGCTTGAAGAAGGCCCCTCGGCTGTCATGAAGTTCCGCGGCGAGCGAACCCGCAACTACGGTGACCGCAGCGACAGTCGCCCATCCCCTGCGGTCGCTTCCGATGATTCTAAACCGGCTGCGCCTGAGGCGCCTGCCGCGTCCGACACACCCGCTGCCGAAGCGTCGAAAACCGAAGGAGCGAGCGAATGAGTACCCGTCCCCGCCCGTTTTTCCGTCGCCGCAAGTCCTGCCCTTTTTCGAGCGATAGCGCGCCGAAGATCGACTACAAGGACGTGAAGCTGCTTCAGCGCTTTACCTCAGAACGGGGCAAGATCGTGCCGAGCCGAATCACCGCCGTTTCTGCCAAGAAACAGCGCGAATTGGCCCGCGCGATCAAGCGCGCGCGCTTCCTGGCACTGATGCCTTACGTCGTCGAATAAGCCGGGCACGAGGAGATAATCATGGAAGTAATCTTGCTCGAACGGATCGAGAAACTCGGCCAGATGGGCGACTTGGTGAACGTCAAACCAGGTTTCGCCCGCAACTATTTGCTGCCCAAGAAAAAGGCGCTGCGCGCCACGCCGGAGAACAGCAAGCAGTTCGAAGCGCAGAAAGCCCAACTTGAGGCTCAGAACCTGGAGCGCCGGAAAGAGGCCAAAGCGGTTGCCGAAAAAATGGACGGTCTGACGATCGTTATTTTGCGTCAGGCGAGTGAAGGCGGTCAGCTCTACGGTTCGGTCAATAGCCGCGACATCGCTGAGGGCGTTACCGAGGCCGGCTTCACCGTAGACCGCCACCAAGTTCAGTTGGCCGCCACCATCAAGCAACTTGGTATAGAGACAACAAAAGTCAGCCTCCACCCAGAAGTTTCGGTCGAAGTCTCGGTCAACGTTGCGCGTTCTGCTGACGAGGCCGCGGCTCAGGCTGCCGGCGAACCCGTCAACGCGGCAGAGGCGTTCTTCGAAAACGAAGAACTCGCTGCCCAGTCCTTGGAAGAGGCCGACGCCCAAGACGCCGAAGACGGCAACCCTCCCCCCGCGCCTGACGATGCGGCCGGCGAGGAGACACCGCCGGAAGCCTAGATCGGGGCCGATGCGGGACATCCGAACCAGCTTTAGGCGTTCTTAGGATTGGGGGGGACCGCAATGATCCTGGATCGATTTCTTCGTCACCTAATTCGGCACGGGACCCTTGCCGTGACGTTCGCGAGCGGACGGCAGGCGACCTTTAGCGGAAGCGAGCCAGGCCCCGAAATCGCGATCAAGATTGCGGACCGCGCCACTGAGCGGCGCCTTTTCATGAATCCCGATCTGATCTTGGGCGAAGCATTCATGGACGGCACCATCACCGTCGAAAACGGTGATATCTACGATCTTCTCGAACTCTGCCTGATGAATCTAAGCTGGGATTTGCCGGATCACTGGATTCAACGATTGCAGGGTCGGCTACGCCGTTGGGGACGCGGGATCGCGCAATACAACCCTATCGGTAAAGCCCAACAGAACGTCGCGCATCACTACGACCTTTCCGACACGCTCTACGACCTATTCTTGGACAACGACCGGCAGTACTCGTGCGCCTACTATTCGACGGGCAACGAATCCCTCGAACAGGCACAGGACGCCAAGAAACGCCACATCGCGGCGAAGCTTCTTTTGGCGCCGGAGCACAAGGTGCTGGATATCGGTTCCGGCTGGGGTGGACTAGGGCTCTACCTTGCAGAGATTTCGGGCGCCGACGTAACGGGCGTGACGCTTTCGGTTGAACAGCACAAGGTCTCGCAAGAACGCGCCAAGGAGCAAGGTGTCGCGGAGCGCGTTCGCTTCAAACTGCAGGACTATCGCCACGAAGAAAACACTTATGACCGGATCGTTTCGGTCGGCATGTTCGAGCATGTTGGCGTTGGGCACTACGATGAATTCTTTCTCAAAATAAAAGATTTACTGGCGGATGACGGGGTAGCCCTTTTGCACACCATCGGACGTGCGGACGGGCCTGGTGCAACCAACCCGTGGCTTGCCAAGTACATCTTCCCCGGTGGCTACACCCCTGCCTTATCCGAAATCGTGCCGGTGATCGAACGGGTCGGCCTCTACATCACCGACATCGAAGTTCTTCGGCTTCATTACGCATCGACCCTGCGCGACTGGCGGCGGCGATTCAACACGAACCGCGACAAGGTTCGCGAGATATATGACGAACGCTTTTGCCGGATGTGGGATTTCTATCTTGCCGGTTGCGAAGCGGCGTTCCGCTACGGTGGCCAACTCAACTTTCAAATCCAACTTGCACGAAAACAAGATGCCGTCCCGCTCACACGCGATTACATCCAGGAATGGGAAGCGCAGCACATGGCGGCGCCGTCTTAGAATCGATTCTATCCCCAGGTTCCCCACTACCCCTGTCGTCACAGCGGTGTAATCCGAACCTGATGTGGGTGTAGATTATCCCATCACCGAGACGGGGCCGTGATGAGCCAACTACCTGACAACGTTAGCCCACTCCCACCACGCGACGACGTTGGCGGCTTTCGTAGCCCGCCGAGCAACCTTGAGGCCGAGCAGGCACTTCTTGGTGCCATCCTGGTCAACAACGATATTGCGGCTCAGGTCGGGAGCTTTCTGTCAGCAGACGACTTTTTCGAGCCTGTTCACGCGCGAATATTCGAAGCCGCCGTCCGCTTGATCGATCGAGGCCAGATCGCCAATCCAACGACCCTCCGCGCGATGTTCGAGCGCGACGAAGCCCTGGCCGATATTGGCGGCGCCGACTATCTCC
>CALJDF010000255.1 GCA_938023835.1 uncultured Alphaproteobacteria bacterium | reverse complement strand
GTCGGTTCGAGCGGAATGAGCGGATCGCCCGGTTTGAAAACCGCGGCCGAATAGGCCGGTAGGTTTGTTAGCTTCCCAACCGAGGTCACCGTGCGCGATGCCCGTTCTTCGCGAACCTCGCCGAGCGTTCCGTAAAAGACGAGACGAAACTCGTTCTCACCCAGGACCAAGGGGACCTCGCGGAACTCATAGCGTCCGTTATCACCAACGGTTTGCAGGTCGAGAAGGATACCGTTGCGATAGAGTTCGATATCGGTTCCGGGTTGCTCGGTGCCCGCGAAGTCCGTCGAGGTGCCCAGGTTCTGAATACCCGTCGTGTTGTTTGTCACAAAAGCGCCAACGCCAGGCCCGCCCACCGGGAGGCCGGGGGCCACGACATCGCCCACTTCGACCTTCGTTGCCTGCAGGGGCCCGAGGAGCCCACCGGTCGGATCTTCCCGCCGCAGCGTCAACCTTGCCGAGTTGAACGGATCGTCCTTGTTGCCGCTAAAAAAAAACTCGCCGGTCCCAAGGGCGAGATCGCCCCGGCCGACTACCGAATAGTTCTGCGTGGTGCGCAACTTCTGACCGGGCGTATCCTGGAGAGACGACTGCAATCGGACATCGACAAACGGCCAATCGACGAGGCGGTAGGGATCGTCAATTGGCGGCAACTTCGGCTCTTCACGTCGTCCGCGCCGAAGGCCTGCAATTCGTTGCTGACGCTCAAACCGTTGCTGCAGCGGGATCGGCGTTTCCGGAACGACATTGACCGCAAGATCGCGAAAATCAACGTCAAGACGTACGTTGAACCAGATGGCAAAGGTGTCGCTATGCACCAAGATCGCATCATCCAGGCGACGGACATCCTCTGCGCCCACGGAAATGGTCTCGCCCTCAATCGTAACTTCGCCGGCATCGAGATCGAGATCAAAAGTCTTGTCGGGGCTGATGAAAAACCCGGTCGCCGTGCCGTCGGCGCCGTTTACCTCAATGGCGAACTCCAGCAGTTCAGCAGCTTCCGCTAAGTCGACGAAGATGCCCTCTCCCTGTTTGATTCCGAAGAGCGATTGCAAGAAGCGCCTGTTCTCGATTCGGACCTCAAAGATCAACTCCTCGCCGTCGGGAATTCCTGATCGGTCGGCAGCAAGCACAACCGCCGACTCCGTGGATTCGGCCTCAACCTCCGCCGCTTGCGGGTCAAGCCGGCCGCGCAATCGGCGAACAAAATCAACCGCTAGGTTCTGTCGAACCTCGGTTTGAGATTCTTCGGTATCGGTGATCGCCAGCAGACGGCGGGCGAGATCAGCTTCCGGCCCCGAAACTGGGGGAAGAATAACCGGCGCCACAGCAGGTGTGGCGGGATCGGTGGCTAGGCGTTCTTCGGGCGGCGGGATGACGCGGCCGTCGGACTCGGGTTCCAGCTCGGGCTCAGCCTCGAGCGCCGCCTCGGTGTCGGTCTCTGTCGGCTGATCGGTCGCCGGCGCGGAATCGTCGGGCGTTTCGGCCCCTGGTTCTGCGGGCAGCTTTCTTAGAAATTCTTCGAGGAGTGGCGCAAGATCGCTGTTCTGCTGCGCCAGAAGAGGGATTGGACCGAACGACACACTGATGGCGGCAACGGCGGCCATGACCAGAATGCGTGTGAGAACCTTGCGGTACATGGAGGGATTCCCTCTACTTGCCGCCTCCTAATTGCCTATCTGAAAGCTCTGGTCGATCCAGGCGCGGCCCGCGTATTCGTCGGCACCTAGGAACGCAATCCTTAGAATGCCGGGCGGCACTTGCTGCTGATTGAGAAGAACGGTCGCCACCCGCGAGTCGACATCCGGGTAAACCGCCACATTCTGCAATAAGCCGATCTCCGTCTCTTGGGCATTCTGGTTTTGGCGCCAATAGACCCGTAGGCGTCCGTAAGTGCTGAAGGTTCCCTCTTGCTTCAACTGAACCTTCAGGCCCAACCGATTGAGTTCGTCTACGTTGAGTTCGGCCCCGGCTAGGCTGACACCCGGTCGGCCATTCCCGTGGCGAACGATAATCGGGATGGCGAATCCCAGGTTCATAAACACTTGGATGGCGGCGCCATCGGCTGAACTCTGCCGCGCGGCGCGGCGCTGCCGTTCATCAATGACCACAAAGGCCAGGTGCGACCGGTATTCGCCCGGCGGTAGATCTGCCGGGCGGCGGAGCGCGAGCCGCACCTGCTGTTGTTCTCCGGGCCCGAGCGTGACCTGACGCGGACTGAAACGGATGTAACGGCTGGAAATCGGCATCTCCGGGGTGGGCTCGGCAACGTCGACGTATTGGCCGTCGGGCGTCGCCCGTTTTTCCTGCCACTCCATGCGATACGTCGCTGCTTCGTCACTCTGATTGGTCACGATGACCGTCGCCGAACGATCTCTGCCCTCAAAGATTACCCGCAACGGACTGATCAGGAGTTGTGCGTTCGCCTCCTGAGCCACGGCCCCGATTAGAAGGACGCTGAACGCCAGCAATCGGACGGTCGAGAGAAATCGCGGAAGATGCAAAAACGACATGGCGAAGCCTAGTTTGCTAAAAAGAATCTGACGTTCCTTCTAGACTCCCCATGGTTAACGGATTGCTAAATTCGCCGCAAGAACGGCCTTATACCTGGATTTAGTAATTCACGATGAGCGAGGCGGTACCCGCGTATTGGCGGTCATCATAGGCGGTGCCATCGCCCGAAGTCTCTAGCGTACCGCCAATGAAGATTGTCACGCTTCCCGTCGGGTCGGTCGAAATATTTGGCGAATACACAAAGCCGACTTTGAATTTTTTTCCGGTGCCCTGGCCGTCTTCGGATAACTCGATCGGCTGAATACTGAGGGAAAGTGCTGTCGAGGCCTGGAATCCGGTTGCCAAAAACTCGGCGCGTTGGGGTGTGCTGATGACAATGATATTCGCCGTCGCGGAGTAGGTGCCGTTCAGATTGAGGACGAGCCTTTCTTTGGCGCCGTTGGATCTCATCGCGATCGTGCCAAAACTGAACTGCTGCTGGAGGGTGATGATTTGAGCAGCGGCGGGA
>CALJDF010000254.1 GCA_938023835.1 uncultured Alphaproteobacteria bacterium | reverse complement strand
CATCAAGCGATTCGAGTATTTGCTTCAGCGTTTGCTGGTCGCTGGCTTTGGGCTCTGCCGCCCCGCGGGTGCGCGTTATGTGAAGACCTCCACTATGCGACTCTCGACGTCAGTTATTTAAACGTGGGTGCCGGACTGGCGCAAGGCGGTGGCCGAGGTCGGGTCGCGAAACCCGAACACGAACGCCCAGGCCGGCAATGGCTGTTGCGCCAGTTGGTCCGGCGGGCCCATGTAGCGATGTTCGGCCAGCGCCTGGCTCGCGGGCGAGGCCAGCGCCGCGTCGGTATGTCCCGGCCGGTCGATCACCGCGACCGCGGCCCGGTCAAACAAGTCCCGCCAGCGATGCCATTTGTCCACCTGGGCCAAGTTGTCGGCACCCATAAGCCATACAAAACGCGCTGCCGGGTAGCGCTGCGCCAACTGCTCCAAGGTATCGACCGTATAGCGGGTCCCCAGGCGGGCCTCGATGTCGGTCACGTGAATCTGAGGGTGCGCCGCCGTCGCGCGCGCACCTTCCAATCGCTGAGCCAGCGGTGCCATGCCCGCGACCGGCTTCAGGGGGTTCTGGGGCGAGACCAGCCACCAAATCTCATCGAGTGCTAAGTGCTCGAGGGCGAATAAGCTGAGGCCGCGATGGCCCTGATGCGCCGGGTTGAACGAGCCACCCAGCAAACCAATGGTCCGGGCGTCGGGGTCGCCGGGTTGCTGCGGGGTTGTCAGGGCCGGACCTGTCCGGTGCCGTGGACGCGATACTTGTAGGTCGTCAATTGCTCGAGGCCGACCGGCCCGCGTGCATGCAAACGGTCGGTCGAAATACCGATTTCCGCTCCCATGCCGAACTCGCCGCCGTCGGCAAACTGCGTCGAGGCATTGTGCAGCACGATCGCGCTATCGACCTCGGCCAGGAACTGCGCCGCCGAGTTAGGGTCTTCGGTGACGATGCTGTCGGTATGGTGCGACCCGTAGCGTTCGATATGGGCGATCGCCGCATCGAGTCCATCGACAATTCGCAACGAGATCACGGCGTCGAGGTATTCCGTCGACCAATCCTCGCTCGACGCGGGCACCACCCGAGCGTCCAAGGCTTGCGCCTCGTCATCGCCGCGCACTTCACACCCTGCCGCACTCAGATCCTCGACCAAGCGCGGCACGATCGTTGGCGCAACGGCTTTGTCGACCACGAGTGATTCCGCGGCGCCGCAAATCGATAACCGCCGCATCTTGGCGTTGTGCACCAACGCCACGGCTTTGTCGGGATCGGCCTTTTCATTGATATAGACGTGGCAGTTACCGTCGAGATGGGCGATCACCGGTACGCGGCTTTCTTTCTGCACGCGCTCGATCTACGATCGTCCGCCGCGCGGTACGAGAATGTTGATCGTTTCGTTCATCGTCAGCATCGCCCCAACTGCGGCGCGGTCACGCGTCGGGACCAGCTGGATCGCGGCTTCGGGCAGACCCGCCGCGCGCAACCCTTCATGCAAGCACCCAACAATCGCCTGGCTCGAATGGAAACTCTCCGAGCCGCCGCGCAAGATCACGGCGTTGCCCGATTTCAGGCACAGCGCCCCGGCATCGGCCGTCACGTTGGGGCGCGATTCGTAGATGATGCCGATGACGCCCAGCGGCACGCGCACACGCTCGATCCGTAATCCGTTCGGGCGCTCGGTCTCCCAGAACACGTCCCCGACCGGGTCGGGCAGATCGGCGATCGCCTCCAATCCCGCGGCCATGCTCTCCAGACGGTCGTCATTCAGAACCAGGCGGTCACGCAGCGGTTTGCTGATGTCCTTGGCGTCGGCATTGGCGAGATCGCGCGCGTTGGCGTCGAGCACCGATTGGCGCGCGTCGCGCAGGTTTTGTGCCGCCGCGCGCAGGACTTGGTTCTTGTCCTCGGTCGCCGCCCGCGCCAACAAACGCGCTGCATCTTGGGCCGCGGCCCCGATCTCAAGCATCAGGTCGTGAAGTTCGTCGCGCGCTTCGGCTACAGACATGATCGGCTCAATCGTTGAGGACAAGATCGTCGCGGTGGATCATCTCATCGCGGCCACGGTAGCCCAGCAAAGATTCGATTTCACCGCTTTTGTGGCCGATCAAAGGCTGGGCATCGGCCGATGAATAGGCCGCGAGGCCGCGCCCCAATGCCCGCCCGGTTGCATCCTTGATCAAGACCGCATCGCCGCGTTCAAAGGTGCCTTCGACAGCCGTGACGCCGGCGGGCAACAGGCTTTTTCCCGCCGCCAATGCCTTAACCGCGCCGTCGTCCACGGTGATGGACCCGGCGGGTTGCAACGTACCGGCAATCCATTGTTTGCGCGCCGTCCGCGGATTGCCTTGCGCCGCAAACCACGTGCAGGCGCCCCCGTCTTCCAGTGCGCGGACGGGACGGTCGATGGTGCCGGGCGCGATCACCATCGCACACCCCGCCGATGTCGCGACGCGCGCGGCCATCAGTTTGGTAATCATTCCGCCGGTGCCGTCGCCCGTCGTCGGTTGACCGGCCATCGCCTCGACCTCGTCGGTGATGCGATCCACGGTGGGGAT
>CALJDF010000253.1 GCA_938023835.1 uncultured Alphaproteobacteria bacterium | reverse complement strand
CGGCAAGTTTGTCTTCCGACAGCACGCCCATCCGCCCCTGCATCGAGGCGAGATAGGCATCGAGCGCGCCTTTAGCCACGCCAAAACACGGCCCGATCGTCGTGAACGATCCCACCCCCATCATCGGCAGCTTGTAGAGGTACGAGGGGTTCACCGCCGTGCCCGGCGCGGTGCCCTGGCACAAACGCGTCCGCGATTGCCAGGTCGTTGGTCCCGGTACCCTTCAGCCCACTCGCATACCAGGTATCCAGCACCTCGAAGTCTTTTCTGGGTACCAGCACCGTCGTCATGCGCGGCGCCGCACCGCCTTCGTCGACCGGGATCAGCACGATCACCCAATCGGCATGGTCGATCCCGCTCGCATAATGCCAGGTGCCCTTGATCCGATAACCGCCCGCCTCCGGCACCGCCGTCGCATCGGAATGGGCATAGGCCGAAGACACGATCGCATTGGGATCTGCACCCCACACGTCGCCTTGCGCCTCGGCGGCAAACATCCCGACGATCCAATGATGGCTCGCCACCACGCTGGCGATCCACGCCGTCGACGCACAGCCCTCGGCCAGTTTGGCCGAAACATGCATCAGCGCGCCGAAGTCGCGTTCATCGCCGCCACATCGCGCCGGTTGTTGCACGCGAAAGAAGCCACCGGCCTTAAGATCGGCCATCGTCGCATCGGGCAGTTTGCGCAACGCGTTGGTCTCGGCGGCGCGCGCCTCAAGGGTCGGCACCAGCGCCGCCGCCCGCGCGATTATGTCGTCGAGCGTCTGGTCGTCGTCGGTGTCATGGGCATGCGCCATCGCGGCACTATAGCAAGTCGATAGAGGGTGGTTAGCTCACCGTCACCACGACACGGCCCGTCGCCTTGCGCTGGCGCAGCATTTCCATCGCCTCGACCGCTTGTTCCAACGGATAGGTTGCCGAGATCAAGGGTTTGAGCTTGCCGTCGTCATACATCTTGAACAGCTCGTCCATGCTGATCGCCAATTTGTCGGGCGCGCGTTCGGTGAAGTAGCGTAAGCTGCACCCCATCGCCGAGCGGTGTTTCACCAAAAGCCGATTGGCCGGGATCTTCGGCGTGCCGCCGACGAAACCGAAGATCAAATAGCGCCCGCCCCAACCGAGCGACGACAACGCGGGGTCGAACAAATCGCCCGCCACCGGATCGAACACCACGTCCACACCCTCGCCGCCGGTCAACTCGTTGACCCGCGCTTTGAGGTCTTCGTCGCGGTAATTGATTCCATAGTCCGCGCCATGCGCGGCGGCCACCGCCAACTTGTCGGCGCTGCCCGCGCCGGCAATCACGGTGGCGCCCATCGCCTTGCTGATCTCCACCGCGGTCAGTCCAGTGCCGCCCGAGGCGCCCAGCACCAAAACCGTTTGCCCGGCTTGCACCTCGCCCTGCCAGCGCAGCGCCACATGCGAAGACACGTAGCCGACATAAAACGCGCCGGCGACGTCCCATGGCATCCCGTCGGGCACGCGGTAGGTGTCTTGCACCCGCGCTGCGGCCTGTTCGGCAAAGCCGCCATAGGCCAGTTTGGCCAACACGCGGTCGCCCACCGCAAAATCGCGCACGCCTTCACCGAGCGCCGCGACCGTGCCCGCGGCTTCCAACCCCGGTGCAAACGGAAAATCGGGTTTGGTTTGATAGTTGCCTTCGGTCATCACGATATCGGCGAAATTGACCGACGCCGATTTGACATCAAGCAGGATTTCGCCGGGTCCCGCGGTGGGTGGCGCCACATCCTCAAGCTTCAAGACCGAGGGTTCGCCCCATTCCCGACAGATCACCGCGCGCATATCGTCCTCCTGTTGAATGCGAGGCGGACCATAGCAAAGCGCCGCTGGCTTGGCACTCGCGCGCCAACCCGCGTAAAGTCGCCCAAAGGATCGTCATCATGCCGCAGCAATATCAGCATCCACTCCTGCCCCAAGCGACGCACGACGAAGACGCGTTGCAGTCGTTCGTCATCAGCATGCGCGGCCATATCTCGGCCAACCTCACGCCGGGCAACCGCACCGCGTTTGAGCATGACGTCGCCCCGGCCTACCAAAGAGCCCATGGCCGCGCGCCGGCCACGCGGCACGAGGTGCGCCGCGCCATGCTGCGCCATCCGTTCCATCAATCCTGGAGCTCGCTGATCCGCACGACCCAGGAACTGATTTGGGATTCGCCCGGTCATTCGGCGCTACGCCAGATCGCTCACATCAACGCCGCCGCCAAACCGCGCGGCAAGACGCTGGGGTCGCTTACCCTCGATCCCACCGCGACCATTCCGCCCTATCTCTCGGCGGTCGATATCCACTGCATGCCGGGCAACTTTCACCAAGAGGTTGCCGGCGACGATGATGTGTTTGCGGCCGCCGTCTACGACCGCGGCGCCTATATCTACATCATGGGCGGCATGGGGCCGCTCGGCGACGCGCTGGGCCAAATGATGGTCGGCTATGTCCAAGATACGTTTGAAGACTTCGCACCCAAACGCATCCTCGACATGGGCTGTGGCATCGGCAGCGGCCTGTTGCCCTTTGTCGATGCTTACCCCGATGCCGAGATTCACGGCATCGATGTCGCCACCCCGATGCTACGCTATGGCCATGCCCGCGCCGAGGCGTTGGGCCGCAAGGTGCATTTTTCGCAACAGAACGCCGAGCGCACCAACTTTCCCGATGCCTCGTTCGATCTCGTGATGACCCACATCGTCGTCCACGAAACCTCGCAAAAGGCGCTGCGCAACATCCTCAAGGAATGCCGCCGCCTGCTCCGGCCGGGTGGCGTGACGGTGCATTGCGAAACACCGATGTACGACGATCGCTTGTCGCCCTTCGATCAGGCGCAAACCGATTGGGATACCTATTTCAACAACGAACCCTTCGTCGGGCCGATGCATGGCCTCGATGCCGATGCGCTGATGCGCGAAGCCGGGTTTGCCGACGATGAGATCGCCAACGGCGACCTACCGCTTTACGTACCGGGCGTCGATGACGGTGAAAAGGGCGACGACTACCGCCACCGCATCGGTGGCTACCTCAGCATTCTCGGCGCGCGGCGCCGGGCCTAGCCGATGACCGCTTGGCAGCTCCTGTCGATGCTAGTCGGCTTCGCCATTCTTGGACCGGTTTTCATGTTGCCGACGCTGGTCGCGATTTCGCGCAAGCACCCCAAGATGCTCCTGATCGCGTTGTTCAATGGCATGTTCGCCTGGACCATCCTGGGCTGGGTCGCCCTGCTCATCTGGGCCAACATCCCGCCCAAGAAACCCGTCGCCGCCTAAAGTGCGGCGAAGGCCGCGTCGACCAGGCGCCGACCGCGCGGGCCTAAGCCTGCGCCCCAATACATCAGGTTCGGCAGATACGAAAACGCGAGGCCCGAAACCGGGTCGGCAAACCCGGTGCGACCGCCCGCGCCGGGATGGCCAAAGGCCTGCGCGTTCGGCCCCATCGGCGCGCCCGGCGGATCGTTGAGCAAGAACCCGTTCGCATATTTATTGTGTTGGCCGAAGATCGCATCGACGCTCTCGCCGCTAAAGGTGATGGCGCGATCGCGGGTCTCCTGTTTCATCAACCGCGTCCCGCCCAACCTGCCGCCTGCGCCGAGGCAGGCAAAGAACTTGGCGATGCCGCGTGCCGTACCGTGGCCGCTGCCCGCGCCGATTTCGGATTTGCGCCAGATCTCAAGGTTGAACCGGTCGTCGCCCTCTTCCAGCCCGCGCATGCTTTTCATCAGCGCGTCCATGTCGGCCGGCATCGGGACGTCGGCGCCCTCGGGCGGCGCTTCGGGCACGATCTCCGCGCAGCGCGCGATTTGATCGTCGCGCAACCCGAACCCGAACTCGATGCCCAGCGGCTTGGCGATCTCTTCGCGCATGAACGGCCCGATGGTGCGACCGTCGATGCGCCGGATCACCTCGCCCAGCAAATACCCGTAGGTCAGGTTGAGGTACGTCGGTTGCGCGTCGAATGGCGGGTGGCGCGCGCTTTCGGCCAACACCGTCGTCATCGTTTCCCAGTCGTAGATGTCGCCCACTTTCAGGTCGGCATCGACGTAGGCGAGTGCCGCGCGGTGCTGAAAGATGTCGCGCACCGTCACCGCGGCTTTGTCGTTTTGCGCGAACTCGGGCCAGTAATGCGCCACCGGCTTGTCCGGGTCCAACAGCCCGCGATCGATCAGCATGTGGCCGATCACCGACACAAACGCTTTGGACACCGAAAAACTCGCGCACAGCGTGTCTTTCTCCCACCGCTTGGTGCGCGCCGCGTCGCGGAACCCGCCCCACATATCGACGACCGGTTCGCCGTCGACATAGACCGCGACGCTGGCGCCCAGTTCGTCGTGTTCGGCGAAATTCTTCATGAACGCGTCTTTGACGCCGGCAAAACGTGCATCGCACGTGCCCTCGATTTTCGGTCCTGTCGTACTCATCACTTCCCTCGGTGTCCCTGGCGGATGATGATGGCCGCCCGGCCAACACGCAACCGGAGGCGACCATGGCGCTCGGCGCGCTCAGTCATATCGCATTCACCTCCAGCGATCTTGATCGTTCGGCGGCCTTCTACGATCTCGTGCTTGGGTTCATAGGCTACACCCGCTGGCCGGCGGTTGCCGGTCAGGCGAAATGGAAAAAGCCCGGCGTCGGCATCGTCTTGATCTACACCGCCAAAAACGATCGGGCGCACGACCGTGCGGCCCCGGGCTTGCATCACTATGCGTTCGAGGCCGACAGCCGCGCCGAGGTCGACGCCCTGCATGCGCTTTTGGCGGCCAACGACGTCACGACTCTCGATGCCCCAGCGGACTATGCCTACACGTCGGGCTATTATGCGATGTTCTTTGCCGACCCCGACGGGCTCAAACTAGAATTGTGTTTCGCCCCACACGCCTACACGCCACCCCCGACTTGAGGAGACCGCGATGAGCGACGCTGCCTTGCCCTATACCAAGCCCAATATCGATTGGGCCGAGATCGAGCGTTGGGACCGCGCCTATTACCTGCACAATGTCGCCGCGCAAGAAGAATACGTGTTTGCCGGCATCGAAGGGGCCGACGGCAACTACCTCTACACCGCCAATGGCGACAAGCTGTTGGATTTCCAAAGCCAGCTCGTGTCCGACAACATGGGCCATCGCCATCCGCGCGTGCATGCCGAAATCAATCGCGCGATGGAACGCTTCGGCCATGTGTTCTTCGGCTTCGGCACCGACTACCGCGCCCGCGCCGCCAAGCTCGTCATCGACGACATCTTGGGCGCCGAAGATTGGGCCGGTCGCTTGCGCATCCTCTCAAGCGGTACCGAGGCGGTGGAAAACGCCATGACCATGGCGCGGCTCTACACCAACAAACCGATCGTGCTCACCCAGGAACGCTCGTACCACGGCTTGGTGCCGGGGGCGACGCAGGTGCCGGGCTATCGCGGCAACCTCTCGACCGGGCCCAACACCGGCGACAATCGCGACGTGCCGGGCTTTCCGGGCTCCGGCATCGTCGCCGTGCCGACCCCCGAACACAGCGATTGGCAGGGCGAGGGGCGCTTGCCCTCGCTCGACCAGACCGAAGAAATCATCCGCAGCATCGGTCCCGGCAAGATCGCCGCGATCATCACCGAAACCATG
>CALJDF010000252.1 GCA_938023835.1 uncultured Alphaproteobacteria bacterium | reverse complement strand
GGTTTCTTCAGCCTTCTCACCACGGAAACAACCCACCTTTCCAGCGCAGGCCCCGAGGTCACCATTGCGCCGCTTGAGGAAACCGCCAAGCAAGCCGTCGCCGACCTCAAGGACCAGGGCGCCAATTTCATCGTGGCGCTCACCCATCTCGATCTCGCAGAGGACCGTGCCCTTGCGCGTGCGTTTGGCGACATCAACATCATCTTGGGCGGTCACGACCACGACCCAACCATGATCTATGAGGGAGGAACGTTGATTCTCAAAGCCAGGACTGATGCGCACTACCTCGCGGTTGCCGACGTCGTGTTGTCAAAGAGCGAGTCGCGTGGACGTGTTCGCTACAGCATCCAGCCCGAATGGCGGCTGCGCACCACAGCAGGCGTGCAACCGGATCCCGAAATCGCGGCGCTTAGCGCCAAATTCAACGATGAACTCGACGCCAAGTTGGCCGTCGCGGTTGGTAGTTCAAATGTCGAACTCGATAGTCAGCGATCCATGGTGCGTTCTGGCGAAACGACCATGGGCAACTTAATCACCGATGCCATGCGCACCCAGACCGGCGCCGATGTCGCCCTGACCAACGGTGGCGGCATTCGTGGCGATCGCACCTACGACGCCGGCGTCACGCTAACGCGCAAGGATGTGTTGGCGGAATTGCCGTTTGGCAACGACACCGTCGTTCTCGAACTCACGGGCGCAGAGCTCTTGGCGGCACTCGAAAACGGGGTCAGCCGCATTGAAGATACGGCCGGGCGCTTTCCTCAAATATCGGGTATGCGTTTCGCCTTCGATTCCGGCAAGCCCGCGGGCGGTCGGGTTAGTGGCGTTCAGGTTGGCGGAGCAGCCCTGGATATGAACAAGGTCTACCGTGTGGCCACCAACGACTTCATCGCCAACGGCGGCGACGGGTATGCTGTGCTCAAGACGGGTCGGGTCATTATTGATGCTTCGGCGGCAACGCTGATGGCCACCCAGGTCATGGATTACATCAGTGTCCAGGGTAGCGTGTCGCCCAAAGTTGAGGGCCGGATCACAGGAAGGTAGCGAGGCGCCCGGGCCACCAATTCCTGAATTGATCGCGGCAGAATTGAATGGGTGATCCAGTCCTGTCGGGCTTTGATCGCGACAGCTTTTCCCATGGCGGAAAGACTCGACCCTTGTTCCGCGCCGGAGATGGGCCAGCGGTAATCGTGATCCATGAGATCCCGGGGATCACGCCGGAGGTCGCTCGTTTTGCCAAATGGGTTGTCGAGGCGAGGTTTCACGCTGTGATCCCGTCCCTGTTCGGGGTGCCGGGAAAACCGAAGACGACGGGGTACATCCTCAATTCTTTTGCCCGCACGTGTATCTCTCGCGAGTTCAAATGTCTTTCGACCAACCAAGCCAGCCCGGTGACGGAGTGGCTGCGCGCCCTGTGTCGCACCCTCCACGACCAACGCGGCGGTGTCGGGGTCGGGGCCGTCGGCATGTGTCTGACCGGCAACTTTGCGCTCTCCCTGATGTTGGAGCCATCCATGATGGCGCCGGTTCTGTCGCAACCCTCTCTACCGCTGCCTCTGGGCACGGCCCGTAAACGAGCGCTCCATCTCTCAGGCGAGCAACTCGAAGAGGCCAAAGCGCGTGACGTGCCGGTGTTGAGCCTTCGTTTCGACGCAGACCCGGCTTGCCCCGCAGACCGCTTTGACACCTTGCGACGCGAATTCGGACAACGCTTTGAGGCGATCGAAATCCCGGGCCACCATGCTGCGACAAGGATGCGGCATAGCCTGCTGACCAACGATTTGGTCGATAAAACCGGTCATCCCACGGTAGCTGCGCGCGATCGCGTCCTCGCGTTTCTCACCGAACGGCTCAAACCAACACATTGAATAATCGTTCACCTCGCATAAGGTGGTGCATTCCAACGGTGCGAGGAGGCGTTTGTGATTGTTGTTTCCGCCCCGCGTTTGGTCGGGTCCGTACTCAAGGCCTGAGTAGGCGGGCTGCGTTGCACTGGCGATGCGCCCAACCCCTTGCGTCCCGACCGAACCTCAGATGGCGTCGCGCTCACCTACCGAGCGTGATGGAGTGTTCTGCATGCCGTTCCTGATGCGGCGCTAAAGTGGACGAAAGCAATGACATCACAACGACCTGATCTAGACGCACTGGGTTGGAGCGCTTTCTTCGACTCGCAAATCAACCTTGACGAGCGACCAACCCTCACCCCGGCGCGCATTCTATCGGTCCATCGCGGCGGTCTAGATGTCGCTGGCGAGGGGTTCGAGGAACGCATCCAATCCACCCTGGGAGACACGGACCACGAGGAGTCCGGCGCCACGGTTGGCGACTGGCTGCTCTTGTCCCAAGAAGAGCCCAGGGTTCACCGTCGGCTTGACCGAAAAAGCCTCATCAAGCGCCGCGCCGCAGGGAGCGGTCGCCGCATACAACTCATCGCGGCAAATGTGGACACGCTCTTCACCGTGACCTCCTGCAACGCCGACTTCAACGCGGCCCGTTTGGAGCGCTATTTGGCGCTGGCCCACGACGCGCACGTCACGCCGGTCATCGTGCTGACAAAAGCCGATACGACCGACACGCCGGAGACCTATGTGCGCGCCGCGGCAGCGCTATTGCCCGGCCTCATGGTGGAAGTCATCGACGCGCGAGACCCCGAAAATGTCGCGATCCTCGCACCTTGGTTTGCGGCAGGACAGACGGTAGCGCTTGTCGGATCCTCCGGGGTCGGCAAATCGACGCTGATCAACACGCTGGCAGCCAATGACCAAATCGCGACGCAGGGTATTCGTGACGGCGACGACAAGGGTCGGCACACGACGACCGCCCGAACTCTTCACCGTCTGCCGGGCGCCGGTTGGGTGCTCGACACGCCGGGGATGCGCGCGTTGCAACTTACCGATGTTCGATCAGGCCTCGACGAGGTCTTCGCCGAGGTGATTGCGGCAGCGGAATCCTGTCGGTTTACCGATTGCCAGCATGAATCTGAGCCCGGCTGTGGCGTATTGGCCGCGATCGACGCAAGGACGTTGGACCCCGAGCGACTAAAACGCTGGCGAAAACTGGTCGCCGAAGAAGCTCATAACAACGAGAGTATTACCGAGCGCCGCGCTCGTGACCGCGCATTCGGCAAGATGATCAAGGACGTGACCAAAGGAAAACACCGCTAGGCCGCCCCAAAATAAGAAAGGGCCGGCAAAGACACCGGCCCTTTCTGCATGTTCGGTTGATCCGCTACATAAACAACATTCGGTCCTGCGTCATGTCTTTGTAGAGATCGGTGACGAACTCCTCGTAACCATTGTAGAGCAGCGTTGGAACCCGCTCATTGCTGCCCAACACGCGTTCGGTCTTTTGGGTCCAGCGCGGATGGTCGTATTCGGGATTTACGTTGGCCCAGAACCCGTACTCCGCGGCCTGCACTTCCTCCCAGAAACTGATCGGACGCTTGTCGGTGAAGGTGAGGCTGACGATCGATTTGGCTGACTTGAAGCCGTATTTCCAGGGCAACGCAATGCGCAAGGGTGCGCCGTGCTGTGGCGGCGCGGGATGACCGTAGGTGCCCGTGACCATGAACGTCAATTCGTTCGTCGCCTCTTCGATGGTCAGACCCTCCAAATAAGGCCAGGGGTACCAGAACTGGCGCTGGCCCGACGCAAAACTCTTGTCCACGAAACTGCGGATTTCGACGTATTTGGCCGAGCCCAATGGCTGCACCATCTTGATGAGGTGGCTGAGTTCGAAACCGCCCCACGGGATGGACATAGACCAGGCCTCGACGCAGCGGTGGCGATAGAGGCGTTCCTCTAGCGGCATCTTGGCCAGCAGGTCGTCAATGCCGATTTCCATTTCGTTCTCGACCATTCCATCGATCCTTAGGGTCCAAGGACGGATCGGGAGGCGCCGAGCGGCTCGCCAGATTTCTTTGCTCGAACCAAATTCGTAGAAGTTGTTATAGGTCCCGTTGACCTGCTCCGGCGTGACGTCGCGATCGAGGCGGTAGCGCATGTTTTGCTTGAAGGGGTACAGGTGTGCGGACGGGTCATCTTCCGTGGCGGCATGCGCCGGACCTCCAAGGATGGGTCCAGCGGCCACGAGGATCGTTCCGGCGGCGGCACCCTTCATCAGCTGTCGGCGGTTAAGGTAGGCCGACTCGGGCGTGGCGGATGACTCGGGAAGTTCCCATGCTTTGGGAATCTTGATCAGCATGCTGTGCACTCCGGGTTTGCGTCACTTAGAGGTACTGGCTGTCACGCGCAGCCACAATTCAAGTGTCGGTGAGACTTGTCACGAAAGTCTCCCAACCGCCCAAATTCATCGAAAACAACCGCTTATTGCGCGGCCTCGGCGGTCCCGGTGCCGTAAGTCTGCACAACTTCGTCGGCGAGCCGGCCCTGGAGTTCCTGGAGATAATCGAATTGCCAGGTATAGGTGCCCGCTCCCTGAGACAACGATCGCAGTTCGATGATCAGGTCATGGACTTCGGATTGCGGCAGATTCACCTTCACCACATCCCAACCCGGCCATCCTGCGCGGGCGTCGAATCCAAGGATTTGCCCCCGCCGCCCGCTGACCAAAGCGTTGACCTTCGGCGTTGCTTCGGAAGGGACGGTCACTTCGACGAGAAGGACGGGTTCGAGCAGGATCGGATCGCATTTCGGCATGGCTTCTTTCATCGCCATGCCGCCGACGGTCTTGAAGGCCATTTCCGAGGAATCCACCGCATGGTGCTGGCCGTCGGTCAGCGTGACGCAGAGGTCCACCACCTGGAACCCAAGCGGCCCGCGAGACAGGTACTCG
>CALJDF010000251.1 GCA_938023835.1 uncultured Alphaproteobacteria bacterium | reverse complement strand
TTTGCCCGCCGCGACGCAGTGGTGGCCGCAGGAGCGGGCGTCGAAGGCATCGAGCCAAGCCTGGGTTTCGGCACTTTCCCAGAGGTCGCGGAACGAACGATCCTTGATCGAGCCGATCCGACCCGCATCGGTGTAGGCCTTGTCCTGGCAGGTGTAGACGGCACCATCGGCGCCAATGACGGTGAGGAGCCGGGTCATCGGGCAGTGCGGGTGGCGCGTCGCGGGCGCCTCCTCGAGATCAAAGTGGTAGTGATCGACAACGTCGAAATGCGCGTCGGCAACGTCTTGGCAGCGTGCGATTTGGTCATGGACCTCCCGGGCGAACGGGGCGTGATGCGCCGCGTTGCGGTCGCCTGATTCGTGCAAGATGCAGGGCGAGATTTTGGCGTGCGCCGCGCCGTGGGCCTTGAGGTCGGCCACGAGGTCGGCAAGGTGCGGCGCGTTGGCTTCATCGACGATGAAGCTGGCGCCGAGCACGCAATCGGACTCGAACTGCGCAAAGGCCGCCATGTTGTCGAGGACTTTGGCAAAACTGTCTTCGGGGACTTGGCGGTTTTGGGCGTAGCTCGGCCCGTCCCAGCCGTCGATCGAGACCCGCACCCAGGCCGCGGTGCCCGCCAGGGTTTCGGCAAGCTTGCCGCGTAGGGGCGTGCCGTTGGTGAGGACGCCGATCTTGATGCCGGCATCGCCCAAACGCTCGAGCGTTTCGCCGAGATGGGGATAGAGCAGCGGCTCGCCGCCGCCGGAAAAGGGCACCGCCTTGACGTCCATCGCGATCAGGTCGTCGACGATTTCGCGTATCTTGTCGCGCGGGATGCGGTCGCGGACCTGCATGGTCCTGCCCAAGCCGATGTCGTCGCGACGATAGGCGCAGAAGTAGCAGCCTTGGTTGCAGACGTTCGTAGGCTTGATGCGCACGTGCAGCGGGGCGACGTGGCGATGCGCGGCCAAGGCCTGAATGGTCTCGGGGTGGTGAAAGACCTTGAGCGACGAATAGACAGATGCAGTCATGGGCACCTCGGAAGCCAAGTCACGACGGTACGCGCGAGGGTCTTAACGATGTCTAAAGTCCCGCCGCGGGTTCCAAAAAACAAAACGCCTCCCAGGGGGAGGGGTTGAGTTGGCGCAGGTGCGGGGCGGCCCCCGCGCCACCGATCGCCACCGGCTTCGGGATGGCGGACCGGGTTATGACCCAGGCGAGAGGTCAGGCTGCTTTTTGCACCCGGGCTTCTTTCGTCTACGTCCGCGTCGAGGCGCCCTCGCCCAAAGGGATCGGACCAGAGCGGTAACCAACCCGACGCCGTTCACCAGATTCCAATGCCATCAGCAAAAGGCCGAAGACAATGAAGGCATCGACAATAAACGCCGGATAGATCGTCTCAATTCAGCTCATCATGAACCCTCCCGCGTCGCGTGTTGGGCACAACATCGCCCAACGGCGCCGGGTTTCACTTGATACATGTCAAGTGGCCGTGCGCCAGGGTGTCGCAGGTGTTGGGAAAGCGGCGACAGCCCTAAAGGCTGTTCCCCACGGTGTGGCCTTCTTGGGTGGCGACCATTTGGTTGCGGGGCATGTAGGCGTCGCCGATGACGTGGGTCTCGATACCGGCGGCCTCGAGAGGCGCGAGCAGGTCGAGATCCGGGATTCGTTGGGTTGCATAGGTGAAGAGCGAGACGTCGTCAATTTCGCCTTCGTCGCCGTTGATGACGTTGCGGTAGACGAAAATGCCGTCTTCGAAGCGTTCGTTGGGCGAAGGCTCAGACATCAGCAGGATGTCGATATGCGCATCGTAAAGGCGGCGATAGACGCTTTGCTGACGCACCACCGGTTCGTCGCGCGCGACCATTTCGCGTGAGGTGACGAGCACAACCTTGTCGAACAACGTGGCGAAAAACTCGGCCGCCGAGTAGGTCGCATCGAGACCGTCTTCATCGAAGATCACGGCGGTGCCGGGTTGTTTGCCGGGGTGGGCCAGCAGCTCTTCGGTGATGGCGCGCAAATCGAGGATGAAGCCGTCGTCTTTGAGGCTTTGCGGCAGGCTGGCCGGCCACGCCATGGTCGAGCCGGTGGCGAGCACCACGGCGTCGGGCTTGGTAGCGATGAGTTCGTCGGCACTGACGCGCCAGCCGAGTTCGGTGCGCAGGCCCGCCTTTTTGGCGACGACCTGTTGGTAGTCGTAGATCGAGCTGAGCGGATCGCAGGTCGGGATCAACGCATTCAGCCTGATCTTGCCGCCGAGTTCCGAGCCCGCGCTATAGAGCGTGACGTCGTGGCCGCGTGCGGCGGCCACCCAGCCGGCTTCAAGGCCCGCAACGCCGCCGCCGACGACGGCGACTTTCTTTTTGCTTTTGGCCGGGGCGGGCCACCAATCGACTTCTTCTTCGAAGCCGACCCTCGGGTTGTTGTCGCATTGCAGGGGCTGTTCTTGATTGATGACGCCCCAGCAGTTGTTGCACGACACGCATTTTCGGATGTCGTTGTCGCGGTTCTGGGCCGCCTTCAATCCCCAAGCCGCATCGGTGACCAGCGTACGGCCCAGCATGACAAGCTCGGAGATGTTGTCGCGCAACAGTGCCTCGCCCTGGATCGGCTCGAGAATGCGCGCGACCGCGCCGGTGGGAATGCCGTCGGACACATCGTGCAAGCGTTTAATGAGATCGAAGAACGTGCCGCGCGCGAAATGCATGTCGGGCAGGTGCATTTCGAGCGAGCGGTGGTGTGCGCCTTGCACCCAGTTGAGGAAATCGACCTGGCGTTTGGCGGCGAAGTAGCGCGTCAGGCGTTCGGCCTCGTCGGGATCGATACCGCCCGCGACGTAATCGTCACCCGGCAGGCGTAGACCGATAATGAAATCTGTGCCGCATTCGGCGCGCAGGCCTTCGATGGTTTCCTGTACCAACCGCGCGCGGTTTTCGAGCGAGCCGCCATAGTCGTCCTCGCGCACGTTGGAATGGGGCGACAGAAATTGGTGGAAGATGTGGCCGTGGCCCGCCGAAATTTCGACGCCGGAGAAGCCGGCTTTTTTGAGTTTGCCTGCGGACAACGCGAAGTCGTCGACCATAGTGCGGATTTCGTCACGAGTGAGCGCATGCGGCACGGTCCAGGACCAATCGTCGGGCAGCGCCGAAGGGCCGAAGGCTTGGCGGCGGCGACCGCCGGGTTTGTGGAGGCCGCGACCTGGATCTTGGATTTGCGTGAGCAGATGACTGTCGTGGGCGTTAACGGCATCGGCCCAGCGTTTGAGGCCATCGAGATGGTCTTGGTCCCAGACGCGCACGCGGGTATCGGACGCCTGGCCGCGGCGGACCGCCAGGGGTTCCGCCACGATCATCGCCGTACCGCCAGCGGCGCGGCTCTCGTGATAGCGGATCAGGTGTTCGGTGACCTCGCCGTTCTTGGCATAGCGGGTCGACATCGCGGCATGGACGATGCGGTTTTTGAGGGTTTTGCCCGCAAGCTCGAACGGCGACAGCAGGCGCGGATATTCGAGGTCGGCGGGATCAATCTGGCGAGCGGCTTGCGACATGGCGGCGAAGATTAGGGGATTGCGCGCCAGGATGCGAGCGGGGCGTGGCCAGTAGCATCACTCCGAATTTTGTGGCACGGATGGCGGAAAAGATCATGCCAACCGCGGAGGACATCATGGCGAACGAAGGGTGTCACGAACCGATCGAAGAACTGTCGGACAAGACCCGCGACATGCACCGGGCCATTCTGTCGCTGATGGAAGAGTTGGAGGCGGTGGATTGGCACAACCAGCGGGTGGATGCCTGCGAGGATGCCGAGAGCACGCGGCGATGGTGATGGAATGGATCCGGCGTCAGGACCCGCGCTTCGACAAAGAACTGAAAGACTATTTGTGTACCGACAAACCGCTGACCCACGACTGAGGCCTCCGTTGGCCCGGCCCGACCGGCGCGATCCAACCGATCTTTGCGACGACTGCCGCCTTGACCAATGGGCCTGCGGTTTCTATCTGGTTCTTTATATTAGTATTTCCTAATATAAAGAGCCATACGAGGCGG
Organism: uncultured Alphaproteobacteria bacterium; assembly: GCA_938023835.1. GTDB lineage: Bacteria > Pseudomonadota > Alphaproteobacteria > SHVP01 > SHVP01 > CALJDF01. The sequence goes on along the minus strand of CALJDF010000251.1, from coordinate 1,728 downwards.
TCTCATGGACACCCAGGCGATCAAGCGTATCGTGCCGATGGCGGATTGGTTGCCGCGATACGCCAAATCAGATCTTCCCGGCGACATCATTGCCGGCGGCATCGTCGCGGTGATGTTGGTGCCCCAAGCGATGGCCTACGCGATGTTGGCCGGGCTGCCGCCGCAGGTGGGCCTGTATGCCAGTATCCTCCCGCTGGTGGCCTACAGCGCGCTCGGATCGAGCCGCGCCTTGGCGGTCGGCCCGGTCGCCATCGCCTCGCTGATGACCGCCAGTGCGCTTGGCGCCGTGGTCGAAGCCGGCACGGTGAACTACGTGGCCGCGGCACTGATCCTCGCCGCGCTGAGCGGCTTCATCTTGTTGGCGATGGGCATCGCGCGGCTCGGCGTGTTGGTGAACTTTCTCAGCCACCCCGTGATCTCGGGATTCACTTCTGCCGCCGCGTTGGTCATCGGCGTGAGCCAATTGGAGCATCTCCTTGGAATCGACGTGCCGCGGGGCGGCCATTTCACCGATTCCGTCGCGGCGATCGTCGCGCGTCTGGTCGACACCAACCTGACCGCAGCGGGCCTCGGGCTCGGGACTATCGTTGTATTGTTGACGATGCGGGGACCGCTGGGCCGTGCGTTGGCCCGGCTTGGCGTATCGGCGGCCGTTGTCGGGCCGGTGACCAAAACTGGCCCCCTCGCCGCCGTCATCGTCACGACGTTGGTGGTGTGGCTTTTCGATTTGGACGGCGGCGCCGGGGTTGCCATCGTTGGGCATATTCCCGCGGGCCTGCCCCCGCTCGGCATGCCGGCGTTCGACCCTGATCTGTGGGCGGCGTTGTTGCCGGCCGCACTGCTGATTTCGATTGTCGGGTTCTTGGAAAGCGTGTCCATTGCCAAAGCCTTGGCGAGCAAGAAGCGCCAGAAGATCGACGCCAATCAGGAACTCGTCGCCCTGGGCACATCGAACCTTGCCGCTGCCGTGAGCGGCGGCTATCCGGTGACCGGCGGGTTTAGCCGGTCGGTGGTCAATTTCACCGCAGGCGCCAACACGCCCCTCGCCGCCCTGATTACCGCCGCGCTGATCGCGGTGACGGTCGTCGCGCTGACGCCGCTGTTTCATTACCTGCCGAGGGCCACGCTGGCCGCGGTCATTTTAGTGGCCATCACCAACTTGATTGACCTGAAGACGTTGCGCGATGCTTGGACCTACAACAAGGCGGACGCGGCATCGTTGGCGGCGACTTTCTTGAGCGTCTTGATTGCCGGGGTCGAAGCGGGAATCGTATTTGGCCTCGCCGTGTCGCTGGCGCTCTATCTATGGCGCACCAGCCGGCCGCATATCGCCGTGGTCGGCCGCGTCGGCGCCACCGAACACTTTCGCAACATCAAGCGGCACACGGTGCAGACAACGCCGGGCGTCTTGGCCCTCCGAGTCGACGAGAGCCTCTATTTCGCGAACGCGAGCTACTTGGAGGATTACCTTTTGCGCGCGATCGCCGACGACAAGAGCATCGACCATGTGGTCTTGATCTGCAGCGCGGTGAATTTCATCGACGCCAGCGCGTTGGAAACCCTCGAAGAAGTGGTTGCCCGCCTGCGCGATGCCGGCGTCACGCTCCACTTGGCGGGAGTGAAAGGCCCGGTCACCGACAAACTGCAGCGCACGGCGTTCTTGGATCATCTTCGTCCGGGGCAGATGTTCCTCAGCACCCACGAGGCGATGCGCGCCTTGGCGGCGGG
>CALJDF010000250.1 GCA_938023835.1 uncultured Alphaproteobacteria bacterium | reverse complement strand
GTGTCGTCACGGGCATCCAAGGCACGCGTTGGTTCGCCATCGAGGTCGAAGGGTCTGAGGCCCATGCCGGGACGACACCGTTCTCGGCACGCCGCGATGCTTTCCGCGCCGCGCACGCGATGATCGCCGAGATGTATGAACTCACGTTGGACGACAAAGACATCCTTCGCTTCACCGTCGGTTGTTTCGAAGTGTCCCCCGGTTCGCCCAACACCGTGCCCGGGCATGTGTACTTCACCCTCGACATCCGGCACCCCGATGGCGTTTTCCTGACTGAATTGGGGAATAAAGTAGAAGAGGTCTGCAAACGCAACGCCGGCGGGCTTCCCTACAAGGTGCGGGAAACCTACAACGTGCCCCCCATTCAATTCGATGCCGATGTCGTGGGTCGGATTCGCGACTGCACCAAGGCACTGGACCTGTCACATCGCGACATGATCTCGGGCGCATTGCACGACGCCAAGTACATGAATGACATCTGCCCAGCTGGGATGATCTTTGTACCGTGCGAAAAAGGCATCAGTCACAACGAAGTCGAAGCCGCTGATCCGAAGGATCTGGCGGCCGGGGCGCGCGTCTTGGCAGAAGCCATGATCGCGTTGGCGAACCAATAATGTCGCGGGCGCTCACCTTTGCGGCGGCGCAACTCGGCCCCATTGCCCGGGCCGAGTCTCGTGAGGACGTTGTGGTCCGCCTGCTCGAGATGATGCGTGAGGGGCACAGCCGGGGCTGTGATGTCATCGTTTACCCGGAACTCGCGCTCACGACTTTTTTTCCGCGCTGGTATTTCGAGGATCAGGAAGAGATCGATTTCTTCTTCGAGCGTAGCTTTCCCAGCCCCGTGACCCAACCGTTGTTCGACGAAGCCAAACGGCTCGGCGTGGGGTTTCATATCGGCTATGCCGAACTGGTCGAGCAAGAGGGCCGTTTGCGCCGCTTCAATACGGCCGTCGTTGTCGATAAGAACGGCGAGATCGCCCTCAAGTATCGCAAAATCCATCTGCCCGGACATGCTGAGCACGAGCCGTATCGCCCATTTCAACATCTAGAGAAACGCTATTTCGAAGTCGGTGACCTCGGCTTTCCTGTCGTTCGATCGATGGACGGCAATTTGGGTATTTGCATTTGCAATGATCGCCGCTGGCCCGAAGCCTATCGGGTGATGGGCCTACAGGATGTCGAGGCGGTCTTCATTGGCTACAACACCCCGACTCATAATCCTCCGGCACCGCAGCACGACCATCTCACGTCCTTCCACAATCATCTCAGCATGCAGTCGGGCGCCTACCAGAATGCGACCTGGGTGGTCGCCGCCGCCAAGGCGGGCCGCGAGGAAGGGGTCGACATGTTGGGACAAAGTGCGATCATCGCCCCATCAGGCGAAATCGTGGCGATGGCGTCGACGTTAGAGGACGAGCTTATTGTGGCCAAATGTGATCTCGACCTTTGTCGCTCGTACAAAGAGACTTGGTTTGCGTTCGACAAACACCGGCGGCCCGAGCATTACGGCCTCATCGTCGAGCGCACCGGCGCCCAGCCCCCGGGGTCAAAATGACTAAAACGCGCCGCGACTTCATCGATACTGACGCCGGCCAGTTCCACGTCGTTGCCAACGACCGGACCGATTCCGACAAGGCGACACTTGTCATGGTGCCGCAGATGAGCGCGCTCGAGCAGGTCCGCTTGATGGCGGCGCTTGACGACCGGCCGATGATCGCCATCGACCCCCTGGGTTTAGGCGACTCCGACCCGGTGCCGTGGGACAGTCCGACGATTGAACATCACGCGACGGCCCTGTTGTCAGCACTTTCGGAACTCAACATCGACCGGTTTGATCTCTGCGGCAGCCACTTCGGTGCCCGTGCCGCCGCCGAGATGGCGGTTGTGGCGAGTGACCGCGTTGGCCATCTGGTTCTCGACGGCGCAGGCCATCTCGAGGAACCGTTCCGTTCCGAACTCATCGAACACTACGCGCCACCGTTGCCGATTGATCAACACGGCAGCCAGCTCCGTTGGAGTTGGCATTTTGTGCGGGACTCGTTTCTTTTTTGGCCGCATTTCAGCCGCGATCCGGCCCATGCCCGGATGGTCGGCATCCCATCGGCGGACGCCCTTCACGACCGCACGGTGCAGGTACTCAAGAATGCGCATTCATTTGATAAGAACCTGCGCGCGGCCTTCTCCTATCCGACCCACGAAAAACTGCCGCGGATCACCTGTCAGACGTTATTGAGCAAACGGGATGCGCCCTGTGCGGCGCTCATACCGAACGCCCAGCAATCGGATCACGAGTTCTATGACTCGGTTCTCAGTACCGACGACGACGTCGCGGCTTGGGCCGGCTCTATTCGCGCGCTGCTCGACAATTCGTGAACGCCCCCGCGGCTCGGGTGTTGTAGGACTGTCGAAATCACCCATCTCGGGATTCAGTTCATGAGAAATTGCTTGGCACGCCTCGTTGGTGTTGCGACCCTCGCCCTTGGCCATGCCGCGATGGCGGCGGATTGGTCGGTTGAAGCCTTTGCCCTTCCGGGCGAGATCGCGGCGGTGTTTGAAGATCAAGGGCGCACCGTGGCGCGGACGCGGTCGGGGGCCTATTTCCAACTCGGCCTCAATGACGACGGTACTTTGCGGGTGACCCGCCTTGGTTCTTATGAGCCGGCAAAACGGCTTCGACGGCCCGATATGCTCCCGGATGGATTGATCGGCACCGGGTCCGGCACGATCCAAGAAGCCTATCTGGTTAGCCCCACCAGTCGCTACCGGCACGGCGTCATGGGCGACACCATCGAGGCTGCAGGTTTACGGGTGCTCACCCGAGACGGCGAAACGTTGGAATTCCGTCTGCCGTCGGACTCGGTCTTTGAAGATCTTTTGCCGCGGCTCCACGATGTCGACGGCGACGGTGACGACGAGATCGTGGTTGTCCGCTCGTATCTCAAAGCCGGCGCGGCGGTTGCAGTATTCGGTGTACGCGAGGGCAAGCTCGTTCTCCTCGCGGAAACCGCTCCCATTGGGCGCGCCAATCGTTGGCTCAATCCGATTGGCGTTGCCGACTTCGATAACGACGGCCGCCCGGAGATCGCCGTGGTCAAGACACCGCATATCGGTGGCATCCTCGAATTCTATGAACTCGAGAACGGCACATTGAAGACCGACGCGACGGGGCGGGCGTACTCAAACCATTTCATCGGCTCAAGGAACCTCTTCCTGTCGCGCATCGTCGATATCGACGGGGACGGGGCGCCGGATGTCGCGTTGCCCAGCGCCGACCGTGGTGCGCTTCGTTTTGTCGGTGTCGACGGCGCCAAGATCAAAGATTTGGGGACAGCAGGCCTGCCGGCGCGCGCACAAACAAATATGCTGGCCATCGACGCCGAGACCGGCGCGTTTGCGTTTGGACTGGCGAATGGTGCTTTGGCCGTCGTGCAACCCAGGCGTGCCGCGGTTCCTTGATTTCACCGGTTAGAGCGCCGAAGATTTCCCGCTAGGGGAGTTGCCGAAAATTGTACGCGGGACGGTATGAACGACGCTGAAAACCTTCATGAGGCGGAGACCGAGATTCGGCAGCTCAGGGAAACCGTGGCTGCGCTGCGCGAGGAGCTTGAGCGGAGCGAATTCCAGAAGCAGACGGTCGGGCAGAAGGCCGCCGCCGGCACGCAAGATGAGATCGCTCAATTAAGGAACGCGGCACAAGCCGTGCGGGACGAACTCGACTCCGTCCTGCTGGACAAACAGGCGAGCATCCAAAAAGTTCGAGCCGAGTCCCTCGATGAAATCAACCAGCTGAAGACCGCCGCACAAACCCTGAGAGACAGCATGGACGAGGTTCGCTTTGATGCCGACCGGCGCGTCCAAGACGCGAGAGCCGAGGCCGCGAACGAAATCCGGCAGCTCCAGAGCTCGGTCCAGGCGCTACGAGACGAGATCGATGCCGAGCGTTTCGAGGCCCAGAGAAACGTCCAACACGCGGTCGCTGACTCCCATAGCGAGATCGCTTCCCTGCGCGAAGCCGTGCAATCCCTCAGAGACGCCCTCGATAAGACACAGGCCGAATATGAGGGTAAAATACAGGATCTAGAGCGCGCTCACCGGAGCGAGGTCAATCACCTTCAGGAATCTGTTCGCGTCCTGCGCGATCAGGCGGAGAGCCTGCATGGCGCTGCAGTCTGAAACGCCGGAAAAGGCAAAGCCGAAACCCAAGGCTAAAACAAAGGCGAATGGCAGCAGGAGCCGCGCCAAAAAAAAGGCGCCTGCGTCCAAAGTAGATGCCGAAGCGCCCGAGGGTGACCGCAGAAAGGACGTCGAGGCGCGATTGCGCCATGCCGAAACCCTTCTCAGCGTGTCAAAGCGTTGCGCCTCGATCGAGTCGCTCGACGACATCCTCGAGACGCTGGTCGAAATGACCTCTTGGGAGCTTGGCTGTGAGCGCGGCACCTTGTTCTTGAACGATCCTGCAACCGGCGAACTCTATTCGCGTGTCGCGCAGGGCACGTTCCGGCGCGAAATCCGAATGCTCAATACCAGTGGTATTGCCGGACACGTCTTTTCGAGCGGCAAGGGCGTCATTATCCATGACGCTTACAAGGACGAACGCTTTAACCGCGCCATCGACCAACAGACGGGCTTTACCACCAAGAGCGTTTTGTGCGTCCCCATCCGCACCGTGAAGGGTGAAGTCATTGGGGTGATGCAGTCGTTGAACAGAACCGAGGGCAAGTTCAACGAGGATGATCGGCACCTCCTTGAGCAAATGACCACCCAGGCGGCGGTCGCTCTCCAAAGCACGGTCTTCGTCGAGCGGATGAAAGACACCCGCGAGAAGGAGATGGAGTTTCTCGATCTCGTTGCGGATGTTACCTCGGAACTCGAGCTTGGCACGTTGTTGCAGCGGGTCATGGGCGAGGCCACCCGCATGTTGTCAGCCGAGCGCTCGACGCTCTTCATTAGCGACGAAAAGACCGGCGAGCTGTTCTCTCGGGTCGCGCAAGGCGACGACTCGATCGGCGAGATTCGGCTCCCGAACCACGCCGGCATTGCCGGTGCGGTCTTTACGTCGGGAAAAAGCGTCAACATCCCGCATGCCTATGCCGATTTGCGGTTCAATCCCGGCTTCGACAAACAAACGGGCTTCTTTACCCGATCGATTCTCTGCGTTCCCGTGACCAACAAAGAGGGCAAGGTCATCGGCGTAACGCAGGTTTTGAACAAGCGCGGCGGCCCTTTCACGGTCGAGGATGAGAGCCGTCTGAAGGCGTTCACCGCGCAAGTCGCGATCGCCCTCGAGAACGCCAAGCTGTTCGACGATATCCAGCAGATGAAGAACTACAACGAGTCCATGCTGGAAAGCATGTCGAACGGTGTCGTTACGATCGACGATCAAGGTGGGATCGTGACGTGCAACAAGGCCAGTTTGCGGATCTTCAAGATGCGCGCCGCTGACGTCCTGGGAAAATCGACCGAAGAGTTCTTCACCGGCGACAATGCCTGGGTGCTCGAACGCCTCGAGAAAGTCCGCGACGAGCAGGAGCAAGACATCTTCGTCGACGCTGAGTTGAAGTTCGCCGACGAAACCATTTCCACCAATCTAACGGTTCTGCCCCTGGTCGGCGGCGAAGACGAAAAGCTCGGTCTCATGCTGATGATCGAAGACATCAGTTCCGAAAAACGCATGAAGTCGACGATGTCGCGGTATATGGACCCCGGAATCGCCGACAAACTCATGGAGAGCGGGGGTGAGGACATCATGGGCGGTGCCAGTCAAAAGGCGACCGTTCTTTTCTCCGATATCCGCGGCTTCACGACCCTCACCGAGGAGCTCGGTGCACAAGGGACGGTTTCGTTCCTCAACGAATACTTCACCATCATGGTCGATTGCATCAGCCGCGAAGAGGGCATGCTCGACAAGTTCATTGGCGACGCCATCATGGCGGCCTTCGGCCTGCCGATTGCGCACGACGACGACGAAGACCGCGCCGTACGTGCCGCGATCAGCATGATCCGCGAGATGTGGGCGTGGAATGTCGAACGCGAAGCCCGCGGTCAGATGCCGGTCGATATGGGCGTTGGGCTCAATACCGATAGTGTCGTGTCGGGGAACATCGGTTCGCCAAAACGGATGGACTACACCCTGATCGGCGACGGTGTGAACCTCGCGTCACGCTTGGAAAGCGCCTGCAAAGCGTATTCGGCCCGCATCCTGATCAGCGACCACACCTACAAGCTTTTACGCGGGACATACCGGATTCGCGATGTCGATATGGTGGTGGTTAAAGGCAAGACCGAGCCTGTCGGTGTGTACGAGGTGCTCGACTACCACAACGATGAAACCTTCCCGAACCTTATGGATGTGGTCAATTACTTCAACGAGGGGATGAAGCACTATCGTGCCGGCATCTGGGATGATGCCATCGACAAATTCCAAGAGGCGCTTTCGCGCAATCCCAGCGACAAACTATCTCAGACTTACATTGAGCGCTGTCAGCATCTCAAGGCCGAACCGCCGGGTGATGATTGGAACGGCGTCTGGGTGATGACCTCGAAGTAGTCAGCGCTTGGCCGCGCGTTCAAGCGCGACAACCCCCGGAAGGTCTTTCCCTTCCAACCATTCCAAGAACGCGCCACCCGCGGCAGAGACGTAGCTAAAGTCGGTGTCGACGCCCGCTTGCGCCAGTGCGGCCATGGTGTCGCCGCCGCCGGCCACGCTCAAGGTCCCATCCTCACGGGTTAGATTTGCGACGGCTTGGGCCACCGCAACGGTTCCGCGATCGAAGGGCGCGGTCTCAAATGCGCCAAGCGGCCCGTTCCATACAACCGTGCGGCATTGGCCGAGAATTTCGTTGAGCGCGGCGACCGACGCGGGCCCGACGTCGAGGATCATCTGGTCCTCCGGCACGGAAGCGATATCGACGGTTTCGGTCGCCACGCCGGGCGCCAACGTCGCGGCGACAACGGCATCGACCGGCAGAACGATTTCGCACCCGGCCTTTGCAGCCGCTGCCTCAACCTGTCGTGCCGTCTCGGCGAGATCGGTTTCGCACAGGCTCTTGCCGATGGCGACGCCGCGGGCCGAGAGGAACGTATTCGCCATACCGCCGCCGATGGCGAGGTATTGCACCTTGGTCACCAAATTGGTCAGCGCGCCGAGCTTGGTCGAAACCTTCGAACCGCCGACGATTGCGGCAACAGGTCGCTGCGGCGTGTCGAGCGCTTTATGCAACGCGCTTAGTTCCGCTTCCATGCCTCGACCGGCGGCGCTCGGCAGGAAATGCGTGATGCCCTCGATTGAGGCGTGCGCCCGGTGTGAGCAGGAGAAGGCCTCGTTGATGTAAAGGTCGCCCAGATCGGCGAGTGCCCTCGCAAAAGCTTGGTCGTTTGCTTCCTCACCGGCGTGGAACCGCAAGTTTTCCATCAGGATGATCTCGCCCGCCTCCAATTCCGCGACGGCCTCGTTGGCGGCAGGTCCGACACAATCGTCACAGAACGGTATAGCCGGTCGGTCCAACGCGGTGCCAAGGACCTCGCGGACACGGCGCAGCGAGAACTCCGCCCGAAAGGCGCCTTTTGGGCGGCCGAAATGGGACAACACGACCACGCGCGCACCGCGTGCCAAAAGCTCCCGCAGGGTCGGCGCAAGGCGTTCGATCCGCAGCCCATCAGTCATTTGAAGGTCTTCCATCGGGACATTGAGGTCGGCGCGAACCAGGACGGTCTTGCCGTCAACATCGATGTCATCGAGGGTGCGGAGTGTTTCCATTGCGGCGCGCACCATACCGGGTCGCTACTTTTCCTTCAACGCAAGGAGATTGATTGCGTGGCCCGCGCGTCGGTTTCATAGTGCGCGTATGACGATCCTAATTTCCATCAACGGGCCGGATCGGCCCGGTCTGGTATCCGCCATTGCTGCCCGACTCTTTGACCTCGGGTTCAACCTGGGCGACACGAATTTTGCGGTGCTGGGGACCGGGTTCGAGTTCGATACCGTCACCGATCTGCCCGCCGATATGGCCCTGGCGGACATTGAAAAGGCCCTTGCGGCCTTAGATGAGCTATCGGGTTGCTCGGTCTCCGTCGCCCCCTTTGCATATGACGCGACCCATGATGAAAGTGGCGTTGCCACCCATGCGGTGGGCTTTCGTGGCGGCGATCAGCCGGGGCTCTTGGCGCGCATCGCCGAGGTTCTGATCGAGTACGACGCCAACATCGTCCGGCTGAACGCCGAACGTCTGCCGGGTGCCGAGGGACATCGATACTTAACGACCTGTGCGATCGCGATTCCGGCCGACCGTGCGACCGCTTGCCTTGCGGCCCTCGCCAACACGGCGGGCCAAATGCAACTGACCTGCGACTGGCAGGCGCTCTAGGTCACGGTGCTGACGACGGGATCAACTTGCGACAGGTCTTCGGCAGGGATGTGGCACGCGATGCGATGGCCGCTCGCGGTTTCGACCGTCGGGGGCAGCTCGGTCTCGCAAATCGCGCCGATCTTGCGATGGCAGCGGGTGTGAAACGGGCATCCCGACGGCGGCTTGAGGGCGCTTGGCGGACTGCCCTCTAGGACGATCCGCTTCTTTTTGTAACGCGTATCGGCAATCGGCACCGCGGATAACAGCGCCTCCGTGTAAGGATGGTAAGGCGGCGCGAAGACGTCCTTGGTCGACCCCATCTCCATGATGCGGCCCAGATACATCACCACTACCCGGTCGGCGAGATACCGAACCACGCCCAAGTCATGGCTAATGAACAACAGCGTCGTGCCGTGTTCGCGCTGAATGTCCATCAGCAATTCGGTGACGGCGGCTTGCACTGAAACATCCAGTGCCGACACCGGTTCATCCGCGACGACCAAGGAAGGATCGCCCGCAAAGGCGCGCGCGATGCCGACACGTTGTTTTTGCCCACCCGAAAGCTGCCGCGGTTTGCGATCGGCGAATTCGCCGGGAAGCTTTACGAGATCCAAGAGCTGCTTTACCCGGTTCGAAACTTCCTCGCGGGTGCCGTGTTTTGTCGACAGTCGGT